>DASUQN010000088.1:0-2476 GCA_036280515.1 Intrasporangium sp.
CAGCCGCACGACGCGCGCCGGCGTCTCGTCCGCGGGCTCCGTCCTCGACAGCTCGGCGACGATCCGCTCGGCCCGCTCGAGCTCCGACCGCATCTTCGCGGTGTGCTCCGACAGCACCCGACGGGTGACCTCGAGATCGCGGGCGGCGAGCACTTCGCGCACCGCGGCGAGCGGCACGTCGAGGTCTCGGAGCCGTCGCACGACTGCGGCATCAGCGAGCTGGCCCACGTGGTACGAGCGGAATCCGGTCTCCTCGTCGACGACGGCCGGCTCCAGGATCCCCTGCGCGTGGTAGGCCCGCAGCGCCTTGATCGAGATGGACGAGGCCCGCGAGAACGTCCCGATGGACATCAGTGGTTCGGTCACGCGTTCATCGTGGAGTCTCCCCCTGGGGGAGAGGCAAGACCAACCCAGACCGTATGCCGCTGGGCTGGGTCAGCCTTCCAGGCCGGCTGCCGCTTCGGCGTAGTACTCGCGGTTGCGCAGGCCGGTAGCCGCCGCCTCGTCGACGACGACCTCCGCCCTGGCGTGCCACTGGAGGACCGAGGCTGGGCACGACGCGGTGAGTGGGCCCTCGACCGCTGCAGCGACGGCCGCTGCCTTGCCGGGTCCGGTCGCCACGAGGAGCAGCGCCCGCGCCTCGAGGATGGTCCCGAGGCCCTGCGTGACGCAGTGGGTCGGCACGTCCTCCGGGTGTGCGAAGAAGCGGGCGTTGTCGAGGCGCGTCCGGTCCGACAGGCGCTTGACGCGTGTCCGCGACGACAGGGACGAGCCCGGCTCGTTGAAGCCGATGTGGCCGTTGGACCCGATGCCGAGGATCTGGACGTCGATTCCGCCCAGCTCGCGGATCGAGTCGTCGTAGGCCGTTGCGGCAGCGGCGAGTTCGTCCAGCGTGCCACCAGAACCGTCCGGGACGTGGAGGTTGGCCGGGTCGAGCCCGAGGGGGTCGCAGACCTCCCTCGTCAGGACCTCGCGGTACGACTGCGGATGGCCGGCGGGCAGGCCGACGTACTCATCGAGGGCGAAGCCATGCACTCTCGTCAGGTCGAGCCGTCCTGAGCGCCGTGCCTGGGCGAGCTCGCGGTAGAGGCCGAGTGGAGAGGAGCCCGTCGCCAGCCCGAAGGTCACGCCGGTTCTGTGGCCTCCGTTCCTCGCCCGCCTGAGGGAGTCGGTGACGATGGCTGCTGCTCGGGCGGCCACTTCCTCCGCGGTGGGCAGGACGATGATCTCCATTGGGCTGTGGTCCTATCCGGCGAGGTCCCGGCCCGCCAGAGCGGGCGCGTCCTGTCCGCCGAGGCTAGCAGCGCCGATCGCGGCGATGGGCGCTGCCTGTGGGAGCACCTCGAACCGGTCCTGCAGCCGCAGGGACGCCATGAGTGGGGACGCCTGCGACCTGTCGTGCAGGTGCTGGCGCACCGCCGTGACGAGCGGCTCACCGAGCCCCGTCAGGCCGCCGCCCACCGCAACGTGCTCGGCGCCGGCGGCCAGGACGAGGGTCTGCACCGCCGTGGCGACCCCGCGGCCCAGATCGTCCGCCGCGGCCCGGGCGACCGTGTCACCGGCCCGCGCCGCTGCGAAGAGGCCGGCCGGGGCACCCGACCATCGGCGTGCGAGGGACGTGCCAGACGCGAGAGTCTCCAGGCACCCCACCTGGCCACACGAGCAGACCATGTCGCCACCGACCGGGATGTGCCCGATCTCGCCCGCGGCTCCCTCGAGCCCGCGGACGACCCTCCCCTCGACGATCATCGCGGCCGCGAGCCCGGTACCGAGGTTGAGGTATCCGAGCGACCGTGGCACCACACCGCTGCGGCGCCCCGCGAGGAGCTGCACGGCGCCGAGTGCAGCCGCCTTGACGTCGTTCTCCACCCGCACCGGGATGCCCAGTTCAGCGGCCAGCTCCGCTGCGAGAGAAAGCGACTCGACGTCAAGGTTGACCGCGTGGCGGACCACTCCGGTGACGGGGTCCACGAGGCCGGGCATGCAGGCCCCGACCGACTCGACGGGTGACCCAGCACGCGCCACCGTGAGCGTTGCCCGGGCCACCTGCACCGCCACGCTGATGACATCGCGCGCCCCACGGCCCGAAGGCGCCTGGCGATGGGCGACGACCCGGCCAGCGGCGTCAAGAGCGACCACCGCAGTCTTCGTACCACCGATGTCGATGCCCAGCCTCATGTCGGCACCCCGAGCAGCCGCACCAGGGCAGCCGCCACGGCGGCCGATCCGCCGAACGTGACGATGTCCGCACCGCCGCGTGGCCAGCCGCACTCGACGACGATCGTCCGGTGGCCACGAGCGCGCAGCCAGTCGCAGAGATCCCACGCCGGGTGACCCGCAGCGAGGCCGCGGCCGACGACCGCGACCTTCGCACCCTCTGGCACGGCGGACAGGTCCGAGGCGGCGCCAATGGCAGCCGGTCCCCAAGGGACGGTGCCGACGGCCGGGTTGCTCCCGGTCTCGACCTGGACGATGC
>DASUQN010000089.1:0-8966 GCA_036280515.1 Intrasporangium sp.
CCTGGCGAGCGCCGGCACGACGGTCCTGCTGGCGACGCACGACGTCGAGCTCGCCGCCGAGGTCGCCGACCGCGTCGTCATCCTCGCCGACGGGGAGGTCGTCGCCGACGGCCCGGTCCGCCACGTGCTCGCCTCGTCACCGGCCTTCGCCCCGCAGGTCACCAAGGTGCTGCGCCCACAGACCTGGCTGACCGTGGACGAGGTGGCAGCAGCACTGGGACGGCCCGCATGACCGTCATCCCCGTCCGTTGGCCGGCTGCAGCTGCGATGGGTCTCGTCGGGGCCATCGGTGCAATGGCCTTTCTCTGGCCCTTCTTCGCCTCCGCCGAGTTCGTGACGAACCACGGAAACGACACCCCGTGGCTCTTCGCCGGGATCCTCGCGCTGCTCACGCTCGTCTGCCTTGCCGAGGTGACCTCGGGGAGACTCGACGCGAAGACCATCGCGGTCCTCGGCGTGACGGCAGCGGCAGGGGGTGCGATGCGGGTGCTGAGTGCGGGGACGGCCGGACTCGAGCCGATGTTCTTCCTCGTCATCGTGGCCGGTCGCGTGCTCGGGCCCGGTGTGGGCTTCGTCGGGGGCGCACTCGCGCTGCTCACCGGAGCGCTCCTCACCGGGGGCGTCGGGCCCTGGCTGCCCTTCCAGATGATCTGTGCCGGTGCCACCGGACTCGGTGCCGGCCTCCTCCCGGGGCGGCCGGGAGCCCGATCGGAGCGATGGGTGCTCGCGGGCTACGCCCTGACGAGCGGAGTCATCTTCGGGGTCTTCATGAACCTCTGGTTCTGGCCGTTCCTCGGCGCCAACGCCCCGACCGGCATGGGTTTCGTTCCCGGCGCCTCCGTGACGGAGAACGTCGGACACTACGCCGTGTTCTACCTGGCGACGTCCCTCGCCTGGGACGTGCCGCGCGGGGTGTTGAACGCCGTCCTCGTCACAGTCGCCGGGCCAGCCCTGCTCCGCGTCTTCCGACGGGCGGCCCGCCGCGCCGCCTTCGGCTCGGAGGTGGCGTTCGACTCGTCGTCCGGGGAACGGGCATCCCCCGCGGCGGGACACCAGGGCGTCGTGGCGACCGCGCCCGACCGTGGCACGCTGGCCGGATGACCCCGCGCGCGCCCACCACCACGCTCGTCACCGGACCGGTCCGCAGCGGCAAGAGCCGCCATGCCGAGGACCTCGTCGCCCTGCACCGGGACGTCCTCTATGTCGCGACGGGTCGCCGCGCCGAGGATGACGACCCGGCCTGGGCCTCGCGCGTGCGGGCCCACCAGGAGCGACGACCCTCGAGCTGGCGAACCGTCGAGACGGCCGAGCCGGACGAGGCCCTCACCGCCGCCGACGGGCCGGTGATCATCGACTGCCTCGGCACCTGGCTCACCGCGCAGGTCGACCTCGTGGGGTGGGACGACCTTGATCGGTCGGCCGACCACGTGCGCCAACGCACTGCGTCTTTGATCGAGTCGCTTTGTCGCGCACGGCATCCCGTCGTCGTCGTGACGAACGAGGTCGGTTGGTCGCTGGTCCCGGTGACCGCCTCGGGCCGCTTCTTCCAGGACGAGCTGGGCAGGCTCAACGCAGCAGTCGCGGAGGTCGCGGCTGCGGTCCACCTCGTCGTGGCCGGCCGGGTGCTGGACCTCACCCACGCTCCAATCGTGCCCCGCTCCCTCCCGCCGCGGACGCTCGATGCGTGATGCCTGGCGCCTCAGTGCGGGCACCTTCCTCGTCGTACCCGTGCGCCCACCCGACCGCGTCGACCGGGCAGTCGCCGGGCGTGCGATGGTTCTCGCGCCGGCGACCGCGCTCCCGGCGGCGGCCGTGTGGCTGGGCCTGGGGCTCGTCGCACAGCGCGCCTGGCTCACAGCGCTCCTGGCGGCCGGACTCTCCTTGACCGCCACCGCCCTGCTGAGCGGTGCGATTCACCTTGACGGCCTGGCCGACCTTGCGGATGGGCTGACCTCGGGTCCGAGCCGGTCACGGGCGCTCGAGGTCATGAAGCGCGGCGACACCGGTCCCGCAGGGGCCGCGGCGCTCGTCCTGGTCCTCCTCCTGCAGGCCGCCGGCCTGGCCGGACTGCTCGGGACACCCATGGGCACGGCTCTCGCGGTCACCGCGCTGATCACCAGTCGGCTCGCACCGGCTGTGGCCTGTCGGCGGGGCCTGCCGCCGGCGCGTCCCGACGGGTTGGGTGCCGCCGTGGCCGGAACAGTCAGCCGACGCGCCCTCGTGGCATCGGTGCTCGGCGTCCTGCTCGTCGGCGCTGTTGCGCTCTGGCTGGCCGGTGAGCCGCCGTATGCCGCTGGGTTCGTCCTCGTCGCGGGTGTCGTGGCTGCGTGGCTCGTCACGTGGCATGCGGTGCGACGTCTGGGCGGTGTGACCGGCGACGTCATCGGGGCCGCGATCGAGGTCGCGCTCGTCACGTCCCTCGTTGCGGCGTCGGTCCTGGCGTCGGTCAGCGGTCGGTGACCTACTCCCACGCGGCGCAGCCAGCTCCGCCGCCGACCCGGCCGGAGGTGATCAGGCCAGGGCCTGCTCCACCCTCGCCATCACCTGCGACTCGTTCGCCGACGTGTCATCGGCCGCCGCCGCGACGTCACGGCAGCTCTGCACCACCGTGGTGCGATAGCTCTCGACCAGATCGGGCGCCTTGGCGCGGAGGGTCGACATGGCCTGCCGCAACCGGTCGAGCGCTGCAGCCTCCAGCTCCTCCCTGGAGCCCGCCCGAGGCATGCTTGGCAGCCCGCCCTGGACGAACAGGTCGCGGATCGCGGGTGGTGCGGTCTTGACCGCCTTCGACGCGGCGAACGACTCGCGAAATGTGTCGAAGAAGCCGCTCTCGGCATGTGACACCAGCGCTGCCGCCATGATGGCGGCGGAGCGGACCACGTCTCGATCCTCGTCCGTCAGCGGGCCGCCGGCGGCGGCGCCCGTCTGGTCGGGCGGGACCGAGCCGGTCGGCTGGTCCTGACCAAGGGAGATGGCGGGGTTGGCCGGGTCCGCACCCGGTCGTGGCGTCTCAGTCATGGCTAGGCCGTACCCGCCGGCACCCCGCCCAACCGTCGTCAGGCCTCGCGGACCTGGACCTGGACGAACGGGGGCTTGACGACCTGCGCCTCCACGCTGCGGCCCCGGACGTCGATCTCGACCGTGTCACCGTCGGAGACGTCAGGGTCGAGCAGGGCCAGGGCGATCCCCTGCCTGAGCGTCGGCGAGAACGTCCCGGAGGTCACCTCACCGATCTGTGCGCCACGCCTGGACACGGTGCAATGCGGTCTCGGGATGCCCCGTCCGGTGACGAGCAAACCGCGGCTGAGGCGCCTCGGGCTCGCCTTCTCGGCGACAAGTGCGTCCTTGCCCCAGAAGACCTCCTTCTTCCAGCCGACCGCCCAGCCGGCTCGAGCCTGCACCGGGGAGATGTCGAGGGACAGGTCCTGGCCGTGCAGCGGGTAGCCCATCTCGGTGCGCAGGGTGTCCCGGGCACCGAGGCCGCATGGTTTGCCGTCGTAGGTCGCGATGGCCTCCGTGAGCGCGTCCCAGAGCGCAGGTGTGTCATCCCAGAGCGGGACGAGCTCATAGCCACGCTCGCCGGTGTAGCCCGTCCGGCACACGATGACGGGGCGGCCCTGCCATTCGGCCTCGTCGAACGACATGTAGTCGTGACCCGTGGGCAGGCCCAGCGCATCCAGCACCTCGTCGCTCTTCGTTCCCTGGACCGCGATGATCCCGTAGGCATCGTGGAGGTTGGTGACCTCGATGCCGGCGGGAGCGGCGGCCTGCAGGCGGCGAACCACCTCGGCCGTGTTGGCCGCGTTGGGGATGAGGAACACGTGGTCGTCCGCCTTGAGGTAGACGATGAGGTCATCGACGACACCGCCGGACTCGTCGCAGCAGAGGGTGTACTGCGCCTGACCCGGGGAGATGCGCCCAAGGTCGTTGGTGAAGCAGGAGTTGACGAAGTCGGCCGCCCCGGGACCCAACACCTGGGCCTTGCCGAGATGGCTGACGTCGAAGATGCCAACCCGCTCACGGACCGCCGTGTGCTCCGCGACGACACCTCCGCCCGGGTACTCGATCGGCATGTCCCAGCCGCCGAAGTCCGCCATCTTCGCACCCAGTGCGACATGCCGGTCGTGCAGGGGCGAGAGCATGGGGGAGCCGGTCCCGGACGTCGTTGTCGTCATGGCGGTCAACTTATCGCGGCTTGGCGGGACTTATCATCGACGCCACAACGCGCGGATGGCGGCACGACCGTGCCGCACGCACCCGCGGGATCGAGCCCAGCACCCGAGAAGGAGTCCCTCGTGGCGAACCTGACCATCTCCGCCCGCCCGGCCGCCAAGGCAGCAGGCGACGCCGTCGTCGTCGGTCTCGTCGCCGGCGAGGACGGCGCGAGCCTCGCGCCCGGCCACGGTCTCCCCCGCAAGGCCGTCACCCACCTCAAGGCCGTGATCTCCGATCTCGACCTCACGGGCAAGGCCGGAGACACGACAGTCCTGGCCGCCGTGCCGGACGTGACCGCTCGGGTGGTGGTGCTCGCCGGTATCGGTGAGCTCGACGGGCGCACCGAGGGCGAGGCCCTGGAGGACGTGCGTCGTGGCTTCGGCGCGGCGGTGCGGGCGCTGGCCAAGAAGCAGAAGGTCGTGGTCGTCGTGCCGGGGAACTCCACCGCCCACGTCGCGGCGGCCGCTGAGGGCGCCGCACTCGGCGCGTACGGTGTGGCCAAGGCCGGGGCGAACGGGGAGGCCGTCGCGTCGATCGCCCTCGTCGGTCCAGCGGACGCGGCGGCCCGCAGGGCGGTCAAGCGGGCGGCTGCCCTCGGCGATGCCGTGGCCTACACCCGGGACCTGGTCAACCAGCCGCCCAACATCCTCTACCCCGAGACCTTCGTCGCCTCCCTGGAGAGCCGGGTCAGGGGGACCAAGGTCAAGCTCAAGTCCTACGACCTGAAGCAGCTTCGCTCCGGCGGCTTCGGGGGCACCGTCGGCGTCGGGCAGGGATCGGTCAACGAGCCGAGGATCGCGGTGCTCACCTACACTCCTGCGCGACCGAAGGCCACCATCGCCCTGGTCGGCAAGGGGATCACCTTCGACTCGGGTGGCCTGTGCATCAAGCCTGCCGCGAGCATGCTGACGATGAAGAGCGACATGGCCGGGGCGGCCGCAGTCGCGGCAACCGTCCTCACGGTCGCCGAACTGGGACTGCCCGTGGCAGTGACCGGTTACCTGGGCCTCGCCGAGAACATGCCGAGCTCCACGGCGCAGCGCCCGAGCGACGTCGTGACCATGCGCGGCGGCAAGACGGTCGAGATCCTCAACACCGATGCCGAGGGCCGGATGGTGCTCGGTGACTGCATCGCCCTCGCGAGTGAGACCTCCCCCGACGCCATCGTGGACGTCGCGACTCTCACGGGTGCGCAGGTGGTGGCGCTCGCGAACACCGCGGCCGTCATGGGCAACGACGACGACTTCCGCACCCGTGTCATCGATGCCGCGGCTGCCGCCGGCGAGGCGATGTGGCCGATGCCGCTGCCCAAGGAGCTGCGTCCCGGGCTCGACTCGATCAACGCGGACCTCGCCCACAAGGGCGGCGTCGAGGGCGGGATGCTCACCGCCGGGATCTTCCTCAGCGAGTTCGTCGGCGAGGGCATCCCGTGGAGCCACATCGACATCGCCGGACCGTCGTTCAACGACAAGGCCGCCAGCGGCTATGAGCCCAAGGGCGGCACCGGCTTCGCCGTGCGCACGCTGATCTCACTCATCGAGAGCTACGCCTAGCGCAATCGAGTGTGCCAATCGAGTGTGCAACTTCTGCCCCTCACGACGCAGCGCGCGGTTCACGTCAACGGGCAGAAGTTGCACACTCGATTGAGAGAACGCAGAAGTTGCACACTCGATTGAGAACGCAGAAGTTGCACACTCGATTGGGAAGTCAGCCGCCGGCCTTCCGACGGAACATCTGCTGCGCCTTGGCCGGACCATGTGCACCGTGCACCTTCGAGCGGTCCTGGTCGTCCGAGACGTCCTTGCCGCCGTGCGCGTGCTTCTTCGCCAGCGCCTCACGGAACTTGGCCTTCATCTCCTCGCTGGGCCCGGTGGCGGAACCCTCCTGCTTGGACACGTGTACCTCCTGAAGCGACGGGGACGTGACATGCCCACACTGTCAGCCCAGCGGCATACCTGCCAGTGCTTTTGGGTCACACCCGATCACGCGTCGCCGCGCCTCTTGCGACTGTTCCACTGTCGCATCCGGTTCGGGTAGCCGGTGTGGTTGACGTCGTAGACGGGGACGCCGAGACGCTGGGCGAGCGCGAACGCATCCTTGCGCTCCCCCACCGCACGGCGGGTCCACTCACCATCCCACGCGATGAGCACGATGGTCGTCGTCGTGACACTCGTGGCTGGCTCCACATAGGCCTCCACGCCCCGGCGCCCCTCCACGAAGGCACGCAGGTGTGCCTCGACGGCCTTGCGGTCGATGTCCATCAGGGGGCCGTCGGACCGGCCCAGGGTGGGCATGTCCTTGGAGCGACGGCGACGGGAGAACCAACCCATGACCGCACTGTACGACGGCTGAGCCAACCCGACTGGCGGCGACCAAGGAGACTCACCTGCCTGTGACGTCGCTCTCGATCAATGACAAGATGCTTCTTGCGTGACCCATCCCGTGACGCACCCGCATGACCCACCCCGTCATCGAGCCAGCGAAGGAGCACCACCACATGTCGGCTGAAGCCGCCGGCGACTACGACGTCGTCATCCTTGGCGGGGGGTCGGGCGGCTATGCCTGCGCCCTCCGGTCGGCGCAGCTGGGCCTCAAGGTGGCCCTCGTCGAGAAGGGCGAGCTCGGCGGCACCTGCCTGCATCGCGGATGCATCCCGACCAAGGCCCTGCTCCACGCGGCGGAGATCGCGGACACGGCTCGAGACGGTGCACAGTTCGGGGTGAAGACGACCTTCGAGTCGATCGACATGGCAGGCGTCCACTCGTACAAGGATCGAGTCGTCAGCCGGCTC
The DNA here is from genome assembly GCA_036280515.1 of Intrasporangium sp. GTDB lineage: Bacteria > Actinomycetota > Actinomycetes > Actinomycetales > Dermatophilaceae > Intrasporangium. The sequence goes on from DASUQN010000089.1 coordinate 7,007, forward strand.
CACAAGGGCCTGCAGGGGCTGGTCAAGGCCGGCGGCATCGACTACGTCGAAGGCAGCGGCGCGCTCGATGGACCGAACACGGTCGTCGTCGGCGATCGCCGCCTGACGGGCAGGAACGTCGTGCTGGCCACCGGCAGCTACGCGAAGTCCTTGCCGGGCCTCGACATCGGCGGCCGGATCATGACCTCTGACGAGGCCCTCAGCATCGACCACGTTCCCGCGAGGGTCGTCGTGCTCGGCGGCGGCGTCATCGGCGTCGAGTTCGCCTCCGTGTTCCGCAGCTTCGGGGCCGAGGTCACGATCGTCGAGGCGCTGCCCCGGCTGGTGCCGGCCGAGGACGAGGCCGTCAGCAAGCAGCTCGAGCGCGCCTTCCGAAAGCGCAAGATCGCGTTCAAGACAGGAGTGCGGTTCGCCGGCGCCACGCAGTCTGGAGACGTCGTCACCGTCTCGCTCGAGTCAGGCGACAGCATCGAGGCCGACCTGCTTCTCGTCGCGGTCGGCCGTGGACCGGTGTCGGAGGGCCTGGGCTACGAGGCCGCTGGGATCACGATGGATCGCGGCTTCGTGCCGACGGACGAGCGCCTGCGCACCAACGTTTCCGGCGTCTTCGCGGTCGGCGACATTGTGCCCGGCCTGCAACTGGCTCACCGGGGCTTCGGCCAGGGCATCTTCGTCGCCGAGGAGATCGCCGGCCTCTCCCCCGCAGTGATCGTGGAGTCCGGCATCCCGCGTGTCACGTACTGCGACCCGGAGATCGCGAGCGTGGGGCTGACCGAGGCCGAGGCCAAGGACACCCATGGCGAGGTCGAGACCCAGGAGTACAACCTCGGCGGGAACGGCAGGTCCCAGATTCTGGGCACCCAAGGGTTCATCAAGCTCGTTCGGCGCAAGGATGGCCCGGTGGTCGGCGTTCACATGATCGGTGCCCGCATGGGCGAGCAGATCGGCGAGGCCCAGCTGATCGTCAACTGGGAAGCCCACCCCGAGGACGTCGCCGGGCTCGTTCACGCCCACCCGACGCAGAACGAGGCACTCGGCGAGGCCCATCTGGCCCTCGCTGGGAAGCCGTTGCACGCGCACGCTTGAGCCAGTCACTGGGAAGAGGAGAGAACACGTCATGTCAGAACGCGTGACCATGCCGGCCCTGGGCGAATCCGTCACCGAAGGGACCGTCACCCGCTGGCTGAAGAGCGTCGGCGACCGCGTCGAGGTGGACGAGCCACTGCTCGAGGTCTCGACGGACAAGGTCGACACCGAGATCCCCTCTCCCGTGGCGGGCACCCTTCAGGAAATCCTCGCCCAGGAGGACGACACGGTCCCGGTCGGGGCGGACCTCGCCGTGATCGGTGAGGGCGGGGCGACTCCTGCCGACCAGCCCGCGCCTACTCAGCAGGCCGCCCCCGCCGAGCAGGCCGCCCCCGCCGAGCAGGCCGCCCCCGCCCCCGAGGCACCCAGCACGGAGCAGGAGCCCCAGCCCGCGACGAGCGAGCCGGAGGCTCAGCAGGCTCAGCAGGCTCAGCAGCCCCAGCCTGCGGCATCGGCTGCAGGCGGTGGCGAGGGTCAGACGGTGACGATGCCGGCCCTCGGCGAGTCCGTCACCGAGGGAACAGTGACACGCTGGCTGAAGTCCGAGGGCGACGACGTGGCGGTCGACGAGCCGCTGCTCGAGGTCTCGACGGACAAGGTCGACACCGAGATCCCCTCCCCGGTGGCCGGCACCCTGACCAAGATCCTCGTCGGCGAGGACGAGACCGTTCCCGTGGGCGGCGATCTGGCCATCATCGGCGGTTCCGCGCCGGCGGCCGCCGAAGCCCCGGCGCAGGAGGCCCCCCAGCAGGAGGCACCCCAGCAGGAGCAGGCCGCCAAGGAGGAGCCGGCCCAGACTGCCCCGGTCGAGGCCCCGACCCCCGAGCCCGAGAAGGCAGAGCAGCCCGCCACGACGCAGGAGCGCCAGGAGGCC
>DASUQN010000090.1:0-2178 GCA_036280515.1 Intrasporangium sp.
GACAAAAGTGTTGTGAGGTCTGAACTGGCATCGGGCGCACTCGCACGCCCGCAATCGGGCAGGGCTCAGGACCTCGCCCAGTCTTGGTCGGGCCACTGGGGTCCAGCTCAGGACGAGGAATCCCGAGGACCTCGTTCAGCGACTCCATGGCCGAGCCGACTGCTCCCCTCCGTACGTGCGAGCAGCAGTGCTGGTGGCCCTTGGGCGGACGCACGACGCGCGCCCCGGTCGCCCTTCGGCCAGGCCCCGCGCAGAGAGCTGCATGAGCGCCCGTCTTGGCCCATGGGCGACTCAGTCGCTGGGGTCGATGAGCCGGTGGCGCACGGCATACATCGCCGCCTGCATGCGCGAGTGCATCTGCAGCTTGTCGAGGATGTTGCGGACGTGGTTGCGCACGGTGTTCTCCGAGATGACGAGGTCCTCGGCGATCTCGCGGTTGAGTCGGCCCTTCGCTATGCGCTCGAGGATCTCGAGTTCTCGGTTGGTCAGACGTGGCAGCTCGAACTCTGGGGTGGCCGCCGGCACCGCGACACGCTTGCTGAGCTGGTTGAACTCCCGGAGCAGGTTGGTAGCCATGATCGGTGACAGCAGCGACTGGCCGTGGTAGATGCCACGGATGCCGCCGGCGATCTCCTCGGTCGCGTCCTTCAGGAGGTAGCCGTTGGCACCTGCGCGCACGGCCTCGAAGAGGTCGGTGTCGTCGTCTGAGTTGGTGAGCACGAGGATGCGGGCCGAAGGCACGCGCTGCTTGATGACGCGGCACGCGTCGATGCCTCCGCGCTTGGGCATGCCGACGTCCATGACGACGATGTCGGGCATGGTCTCCTCGGCTCGCTCGACCGCCTCGACACCATCGGCGGCCTCCCCGACGACCTCGATCCCCTCCTCCGTCGATAGCACTGTCTGCAGTCCTCGGCGGTAGAGAGCATGGTCGTCGACGATCAGGACGCGTATGACGTCAGAGGGCAGGTTCACCGCACCATCTTGGCGCAGAAGGGACGGCGCGTCCGCCGGATTCATGACGGGGCCGCTGAGCCTCAGAACATCCAGAAGACGAGCCTTAGTCGAGCAGTGCGTCGGCGGTGAGCTCGTAGAGCTCCTCGTCGATCCTGCGCACACCGGGCGCCTTCGCGAGCGCCCGCAGGGACTTGTCGTTGTCGGGGTCGACTCCAGCGTAGATCCGCTCGAGCGCGACACGGTCGAAGAGGTCGCGGGCGGCAGCAAGGCCGGCCTCGAGTGCGATGCCCTTGCCCCACTGGTCAGGGTGGACGACGACGCCAATCTCGATGGAGTCCGGGTCGACGCCGCTCCCCTCGCCGATTGGAGCCACCTCGACGAAGGCGACCGGCTCGCTGTCGAGCAGCACAAGCCAGGAGCCCAACCCGTGCTCGCGCCAGCTCGCGATCCGGCGCGAGAGCTGCTCCGCCATTCGCTCGCGCGGCAGTGGTTCACCCGTGCTTGTCGTTGCCACGACGGCGGGCGCGTTGCGGATCGCGAGCAGCGTGTCGAGGTCGTCCTCGTCGACGGGGCGCAGCAGCAGCCGTGCAGTGCGAAGCTGGGGCGTCACACCGTGATTCTAGGAGGTCTGCTGACAGCTCACCGGCCGCGGAGCGCACGAGCCATGTCACCGTGTCGATGGGGCGCCCTGACACAACCCCAGCAAGGGAAGGGCGACAGTGCTTACAACCAGCGCAGCCGGGGCGTACGCGCCTTTGTCAAAGAGGTATTGGGGCGCGAGCCAGCAGGGAAGATGATCACAGCAGGACCGCTCGCGGCGTCGTCGTCCGCGTGGTCAGGAACCCCGTCTGACATTGGAGGCACGATGGTCCCGGGTCCCGAAAGGCGCCTGCCCGGACAGAGCAGGCCCGAAGACGTCGAGATCGTCGACTATCACTGACCGAAGGAGGAGAACCGATGGCAACCATCCAGCCGATCCACCCCGGGGAGGTCCTCCTCGAGGACTTCCTGACCCCGCTGGAGGTCACCCAGCACCACCTCGCCGTCTCGATCGGTGTCCCGCCACGACGGATCAACGAAATCGTCCACGGCAAGCGCCGGATCACCGCCGACACCGCGCTACGGCTGGCCCGTTACTTCGGCACAACCGACCGGTTCTGGCTCAACCTGCAGACCCGCTACGAGCTCGAGATCGAGAAGGACCACCTCGGCGCCACCCTC
>DASUQN010000091.1:0-3063 GCA_036280515.1 Intrasporangium sp.
AAGGGTGGCGCACTGGGCCGATTGGCCGGCCCGTAGACCGACAGAATGCTGACAGCAACGTTCGTGGACATGCTGGTGGCTACCGACGAGGTGGCGTTCCGGAGCGGTGACGAGCGCTGAACCGCAGTGCCTCCGGCAGTCTCCACATCGGCCTCCGCCGACACCGCAAGCTGTTCACTCGATGAGACGGGGGTGACAGTAGTCCCAAGACTTGATAACTTCTTCAAGTCATCAAGTCTTCAGTGGAAGGATCACCGGTGAGCGTGCCGCTCTACCAGGCGAAAGCCGAGTTCTTCAAGACGCTGGGCCATCCTGCGCGGATCCGCATCCTCGAGCTGCTGTCCGAGCGCGACCATGCCGTGCACGAGCTCCTCGAGCGGATCCAGATCGAGCCGAGCAACCTCTCGCAACAGCTCGCCGTGCTCCGTCGCACGTCACTCGTGACGTCGACGCGGAGCGGGGGCGAGGTCGTCTACTCGGTCAGCGTTCCCGAGGTGCGAGACCTGCTGCTCGCCGCACGCGCGATCCTGTCCGGCATCATCGTCGTCCGGGGTGAGCTGGAGTCAGAGCTCACCGGGACAGCGACCGAGAGCCTCACGGCAGCTTCGACCTCATGAGCAGCGCCGTCGACGGATCTCGCACCACACGCTGGACACACGTCGCTTGGCGCCGTGCCCGTCAGCTCGCACCCCGGCGAGCGGACTGGACGTCCGCGCGGCCCGGCCGCGACCTCCCGGCGGGGCTCATGGTGGGCCTCGTCGCGTTGCCCCTCGCGCTCGGCTTCGGAGTCAGCTCCGGTATGGGCGCGACGGCCGGACTCGTCACGGCGATCGTGGCGGGCGCGCTTGCCGCCATCTTCGGTGGTAGCCGGGTGCAGGTGAGCGGCCCGACGGGCGCCATGACCGTCGTGCTCGTGCCGATCATCGCGACCCATGGAGCGAGCGGCGTGCTCGTCGTGGGCATCCTCGCTGGGCTGATCCTCATCGGCCTCGCGTGGTTCGGCGCGGGGCGCTTCATCCGCTACGTCCCCGTCCCAGTGGTCGAAGGCTTCACCCTGGGCATCGCGGCCATCATCGGCCTACAGCAGGTGCCTGCCGCCCTCGGCCAGCACGCCGAAGGCGAGAAGGTCCTCGGTGTCGCGTTCGACGCGCTCGGCCAGTGGGCGCAGGACCTCAGCTGGGCGCCCGTCGTCATGTCGCTCGGCGTCGCTCTCGGCATCATCCTTCTGGCGCGCCTGCGTCCCGGGGTGCCGTGGGCCCTCGTGGTCGTGGTCCTGGCCACTGTCGCCAACCAGGCCATGGGCCTGCACCTCGGAAGCATCGGGACCATCCCTGCCGGCCTGCCTGCGCCGGCGTTTCCCATGGTCGACCTCGGAGCCCTCGACGAGCTGATCCTGCCCGCCGTGGCGGTCGCGGCGCTGGCAGCGCTCGAGAGCCTGCTGTCCGCGACCGTCGCCGACGGGATGAGCGTGGGACAGCGCCACGACCCGGACCGGGAGCTCCTGGGCCAAGGCGTAGCCAACCTCGCAGCACCGCTCTTCGGCGGCATCCCGGCCACGGCCGCCATCGCGCGGACCGCCGTCAACGTCCGCTCGGGTGCCGCCTCCCGGCTGGCCTCCGTCAGCCATGCAGTCGTCCTGCTCATCGTCGTGCTCGTGGCGGCCCGGTGGGTCGGCATGATCCCGGTCGCGGCGCTGGCGGGCGTGCTCGTCGCCACTGCCGTGCAGATGGTCCGCTTCTCGAGCCTCGGTGCCCTGATGCGCTCCACCCGCGGCGACGCAACGGTGTTGGTCGTGACCGCACTGGCCACGGTGCTCACCGACCTCGTCCTGGCCGTGCTCGTCGGCCTGGTCGTCGCTGGCTTCTTCGCGCTGCGACAGGCGTCCCGCGCCGCTCGCATCGACCAGGTGCCGCTGGATGAGAGCGACCACAGCGACGAGGAGCGAGCGCTGCTCGACGAGCACATCGTCGCCTACCGGATGGACGGCCCGCTGTTCTTCGCCGCCGCCCACGACTTCCTACTGGAGCTGGCCAACGTCAGCGACGTGCGCGTCGTGGTCCTGCGCATGGCCAGAGTCACCGTCATCGACGCGACCGGAGCAACCGTGCTCGCAGACACGATCTCGCGGCTCGAGGGCCAAGGCATCACGGTCATGCTCTCGGGTGTCCAGCCGCAGCACGAGAAGGTGCTGCGCGAGCTCGGGGTCTACGAGGAGCTCGCCCATGAGCGGCACCTCTTCACCACGACGCCGGACGCGATCGCGCACGCTCGGGTGCACGCGGCCCGCATCGCGCACGAACCGGTCGCGACCACCCCGGCCTGACCCACCGATCGAGTGAACAGCTCTGGGGCACAAAAGCTGTTCACTCGATGGTCGGGACTGGGTGTGAGCGCCAGGGAGCGGCCCGTGGGAGCGAGCTCAGCGGCATACAGCACAATGACGGTCATGACGCGGTTCACGAAGGGGCACGGCACCGAGAACGACTTCGTCCTCGTGCCTGACCCGGACGGCACGCTCGAGCTGACGCCAGCGCAGGTGCAACGACTGGCGGACCGCAGGGCCGGCGTTGGTGGAGATGGCGTGATCCGGGTCGTGCCCACGCGCCACTCGACGGAGGACGTCGTGCGCCTGCAGGCGGACGATGCCGCGTGGTTCATGGACTACCGCAACGCCGACGGCTCGTTGGCGGAGATGTGCGGCAACGGCACACGCGTCTTCGCGTCGTACCTCGTCCGCGAAGGGCTGGAGCAGGGCGAGCGGTTCGACATCGCGACCCGCGCCGGGGTCAAGCACGTCCGCGTGGTGCCCGAGGGGTTCGCGGTCGACCTCGGCCCATGGCGCTACGGCGACGAGCAGGGAGCCCGCCGTGACGGCTTCGACATCATGGTGCGACCGCGGCTCGGCAAGCCGGTGCCGGCGCTCACGCTCGATCTCGGGAATCCGCACGCCGTCGTCATGCTGCCCGAGGGCATCGAGCTGGAGAACCTCGACCTCACCGAGCCCCCTGAGGTCCAGCCCGAGCAGCGGGGCGGGATCAACGTCGAGTTCGTCAGAGCGGTCGG
>DASUQN010000092.1:0-6092 GCA_036280515.1 Intrasporangium sp.
CCGAGAAGAAGGTCCTCCTCGCCGCTCCCCGCGGCTACTGCGCCGGCGTCGATCGGGCAGTGGTGACGGTCGAGAAGGCGCTCGAGCTCTACGGGCCTCCGGTCTACGTCCGCAAGCAGATCGTCCACAACAAGCACGTCGTCAGCACCCTCGAGAAGCGTGGTGCGATCTTCGTCGAGGAGACCGAGGAGGTGCCCGAGGGCGCCACGGTCATCTTCTCCGCGCACGGCGTCGCGCCGGTCGTCCACGAGGAGGCCCGCGCTCGCAGCCTCAAGACCATTGACGCGACGTGTCCCCTCGTGACCAAGGTGCACCGCGAGGCCGTCCGCTTCGCAGACGACGACTACGACATCCTCCTCATCGGTCACGAGGGCCACGAGGAGGTCGTCGGCACCTCCGGCGAGGCGCCGGAGCACATCACCCTCGTCGAGGGGCCCCACGACGTCGACAACGTCACGGTCCGCGACCCCGAGAGGGTCGTCTGGCTCTCCCAGACCACGCTGTCGGTCGACGAGACGATGGAGACGGTCAAGCGGCTCAAGGAGAAGTTCCCCGCCCTGCAGAGCCCGCCCAGCGACGACATCTGCTACGCGACGCAGAACCGCCAGGGGGCCGTCAAGCAGATGGCGAGGGACACCGACCTCATGATCGTCGTCGGGTCGCGCAACTCGTCGAACTCGGTCCGGCTCGTCGAGGTCGCGCTCGAGCACGGCGCGCGTGCCGGCCACCTCGTCGACTACGCCGATGAGATCGACGAGGCATGGCTCGACGGTGTGTCCACCGTTGGGGTGACGTCGGGGGCGAGCGTGCCCGAGGTGCTCGTGCGCGACGTGCTCGCGTGGCTCGCAGCGCGTGGCTACGAAACGGTCGAGCCGGTGATTGCCGCGGAGGAGTCACTCCTCTTCGCCCTGCCCAACGAGCTGCGCCGCGACATCAAGCGCCTCTCGGGGAACGAGGCCGGGTCGGTGCGCCACGACGCCGCCTTCGAGGACGCCGGCTCACTGCACTGACGATCCTGGACTGCCGGCCCACCGCGCCGGTCGGTCAGCCGCCGAGCGCCGTCGACAGTGCCTGGGGGAGGTCGCCCGGCTCCGGAGCGGGCAGGTAGCGGCCGCCGGTCAGCTCCGCGATCGAGGTCATCGACTTGGCATCCGTTTCCGTGCCGAAGCCGATGATGTCGACCCGGACGGGGCGGGCTGGGTCCTTGAGCTGCTTGATCCGGTCGGTGAGGATCTCGAGGGACGCGCCGTAGTCGTCCTCGTTGGGCCCAGCCGTGACGACGACGACGGAGTTGTCGGAGCCCTTGGCGAACGTCGAGCGGGCCTGCTCGTAGGCGGCGGCGATCGTGTCGTAGAGACCGCGCCCACCGCCGACGGTCCGGTCGAGGTCGGCGATGCTGTCGCGGACAGCGAGGAAGTGCTTGCTGTCACCGAGGGCCCCCGCAGCACGGAGAGGTCGGAAGTCATCCCCCTTGGTCCCGATGTGGAGCGAGTACGCCCAGAGGGCAAGGGTGTTGGCAGGCTGGATGCCGGCGATGGTGCGCAGGACCGCCGCCTGCAGGACGTCGAGCCGGGTCCCCTCCGGAGTGCGTCGAAGCATGGAGCCGGACACGTCGAGGGCGAGCAGGACCTGAGCCTTCGGTGCGACGCTGGTCCACGCGGCCCTGACGTCCGCGAGCGCGGCCGCCTCGGGCGCCGGCTTCTGCGTGATCATGCCGTAGAGCGGCGTCGGCACCTGGGGCTCCGGCCCGTCCGGTGTCGTGAACCCCGCCTCGGAGAGGGCGTCCTTGGCCTCCTCAGAGGCGAGATAGGAGGCGAACTCTGCGATGAGCTTCGCAACTTCCGGCTTCTCGTTGACCGTGACGAGGCTGTACTGGAGGAAGGCAGCTCCGTCGGCCGGCGCCAGCGCAGCGAGGTCCTGGTGGGAGTCCGACTCGTTGAACGCGACCAGTTGCGCGGCCGGGACGACGACCCCGACCGGCGTGTTCGACTGGGCGACCGCTTCGAGATCCGGCACCGGCGTCGAGGCGTTGGCCCGGGCGACCTCGGTCACCCGTGCAGGCGGGAGGCCCGGCGCGGCGGCGCCCAGAGCCGCGGCACCGAGGGCGGAGCGGTTCGGGTCCGGGACGCGGATCGGCGTGCCCCCGGTCATGATGGTCGACCACGTCGCCTGGTTGCCCAGCTCGTCAGCCGCAGCAGGTGGGAGGGCCACGACGATGCCACTGGAGGCGAAGGGGGCCTCGACCTTGAGCTCACGTGCCGAGAGCGACTGCGCATGCTGGATCCACTCCGCGGAGTCGGTGACCCAGGCGGCTGGCTCGGCCGAGGTGCCGACGGTGCGGGCAGCGGTGAAGGCTTCAGTGGGCTTGATCGTGAAGGCGGCGCAAGGTCCGTCGTCGTGCGTGCTGAGTGTCTCGGCGAGCGAGGCGACGATCGGCGCCGCTGCTGGGGCGGCCGCGATGCTGACCGGCGTCGGATCGGCGCACGAGACCGGTGCGGCTGCCGTCGATGGCACCCCGGTGGGTGGTGGATCGGGGGCCAGCAGTCGCCAGCCGAAGAAGCCAGCGACGACGACGGCCACAACGGTCACAGAGGCGATGATCGCGCGCCGACGTCGTGCCTTGCGCACTCGCGCGCGGTGCGTCTGTTCTGCGCGATGGGCTCCCTCGCGGAGCGACTGCTCGTAGGGCCCGATCCGCCGTCCCTCCGAATTGCGTTCCTCTTCTGGCGCGGGCCCCCCACCCGCCGTCACTGCGTACCACCATCCACGCGGCAATTGTCCGGGGGTCACCTGTGGAAGTCCACTTTCGGCTGCCCGGTATGCCGGAACGTGCCACATTCGTGTCGTTCGGAGCCGGATTGCGCACCTTGTGGCTGCTACGCCGAGGCTTCGGCTGACGCTCCTGGCGTATCGGGCACCGTCTCGCGGGCCAGGTGGGCCTCGTCGCGTGCCTCTCGGCCAAGCTCCGCGAGCAGCTCGGGTGCGCTCAGCGGGCGGGGCGCGGACTCCAGCGGATCGAGGCCCGCGCCCGGCTCCTGGGCGATCCCGAGCTCATGGAGTCGCCGCGCCGTGACGAGGACGCGCGACTCGAGCGTCCCGACGAACCGGTTGTAGTGCTCGACGCTGCGCGCGAGCGACTGGCCCATCGACGTGACGTGGGACCCCAGCGTCGACAGGCGGACGTGCAGGTCCTGGCCGAGCGCCAGCAGGTCCCGCGCGCTCTGCTCCAGCGCGTCCTGCTGCCAGACCGCGCCGATGGTGCGCAGGACGGCAAACAGTGTGCCTGGTGAGGCGAGCACGACCTTGCGACCCAGGGCGTGCTCGTAGAGCCCTGGGTCGTCGGCGAGGGCGGCCCCGAGGATGGCTTCCCCTGGCACGAAACACACCACCACCTCGGGCGAGCGCGTGAAGGCGCTCCAGTACGCCTTGCCGGCGAGGGAGTCGACGTGTCGTCGGAGCGACGTGGCGTGGGCGCCCAACAGCTCGGCGCGCTCCTGCGCCCCCACCGTCTCGGCCTGCGCCTGGAGGAAGTGGGACATCGGTGCCTTGCTGTCCACCACCACGTGCCGCCCGCCGGGCAGGTTGATCACGGCGTCGGGGCGCACCGTCGCACCATGGCGCGAGGTTCGCGTGACCTGTTCGTCGAAGTCGCACCGCGCCAACAGCCCGGACAGCTCGAGCACCCGACGAAGCTGCACCTCGCCCCAGGCGCCACGCACCGAGGAGGCGCTGAGCGCGGTCGCGAGAGTGGCCGTCTCCGAGCGGAGCGACTCCGTCGAGCGGCTGACCGCGGTGAGGCGCTCGCCGAGCTCGCCGAACTGCTCCACCCGGTCGCGTTCCAGCGCACCGACCTGCCGCTCGACCCGGCCGATCGTGTCCCGGAGCGGCGCCAGGAGGGCGGCCGCGTCGGCCGACTCCGCGCGCGCCAGCTCCAGATCCTCCAACCGCACCCTCAGCAGGTCCCGCTCGGCCTCCGCGGCAGTCGCCCGCGACAGGAGCGAGCCCCGCACCCACAGGAAGGCGATGAACCCGCCGAGGACCAGCCCGACGACGAGACCCGCAAGGAGTGCAGCTCCATCCATGTCCCCACCGTCCCAGACCGCGCCGACAGCATGCGGGACCACCACGCGGACCACGACCAGTGCCCGACCCGGGCTCAGCGCAGCTCGAAGTGCTGGTAGTCGGGGTAGCGCCAGAACCCACCCCAGGTCCCACCACGGTTGATGATGTTCTTGGTCATCGCGGACCAGCGGAACAGCATGCCGGGGTCGCGCAGGGAGCGGTTGATCCACCGGTATCCGTTCGGGGGGTACCAGACGCCGTTGGCCGCCTTGTAAGGGTTGCGGCGCGGGTTGACGTCGATGGCCTTGCCGTACGAGTGCGGCGACAGCCGGGACGAGTTGCCGGTGACCCGACGGCAGTTGAAGGCCGAGGTGTTGTCGGCGGCCATCATCTTCTCGTCGTTGCCGTACCAGAGGTTCGGGTTGTCCATCCGGTTGATCCGGAAACCGTGCCGGTAGGCGTCGCGGAAGATCGCTGCGACCGCAGAAGCGTGTGAGGCGCGCACGATGAGCACCCCACGCTTGGTCCTGCCGTCGTACGTCCGGTAGTCCATCTCGACCTTGCGCAGGCTTGCGGGCCCGACCGGGCAGCCGGCGCGCCACGTGTACCTGACGTCCGCGCTGGTGACCGTCTTGATCACGGCACGAATGGGGTCCGACGTGGATATCAGCTGCGACCTCTGGTCGAGTGCAGCTGGGGTGGCGGCGCCTGCGGGCACGAGGGCCCCTGCCATCAGCATCGTGGCGCCGAGGCTCACGACTGGGAGTGTCCTTGTTCGAGACATGTCATCCCTCTTTCCAGTGGCTCACCAAGGAAGATGCCGCGAGGCGGGGGGATGGTTGCCTTGGCCGGATGGGCAGTCTGCTAGAACACGAGGTGTGAGTGAGTACGACGAGGCCATGCGGCTCGAGGCCGGGGCCACGCCGGCCACCACCCGGCACGGCAGGTTCAGCGAGTCGTGGATGATCGGCAACGCCGTCAACGGCGGGGTCGTGATGGCAGCTGGGCTCACGGCCCTGGGGCAGCACCTGTCCCACGCCCCAGCCGAGACGACCCGTCACGTCGACCCGGTCGTCGTCAGCGCCTACTTCATGACTGCTGCGTCGCCCGGGCCCTTCACCGCGCTCACGGAGGTGATGCGCACGGGCCGCCGGCTCTCCACCGGGCAGATCAGCATCGCCCAGGACGTAGAGGGACAGTCCATCGAGCGGATGCGGGCCATCGCGTCCTTCGGCAACCTCGAGGACGTCGACACCCACCGGCAGTCGAAGCCCCCGGACATCCCCCCACCGGATGAGTGCCTGTCGTCGGACGACGCCCCACCGGATTTCCTGAAGCACAGCCGCTTCCTGGACCGCGTCGACATCCGTCTCGACCCGGCGACCGCGGGTTGGGCCATGGGCAAGCCTTCGATGCGAGGGCTGATCCAGGGCTGGCTCCGGCTGCGTGACCCACGAGAGCCGGACACGACCATGCTCGCGCTTGCGCTCGACGCCTTCCCGCCGGTCGCCTTCGACCTCGGGCTCTACGGCTGGACGCCGACGCTCGAGTTCACCGGCCACATCCGCCGGCGGCCCCAGCCGGGATGGCTCCGCGTCGTCCTGTCCACGGACAACGTCGGCGGTGGGCTCATGGAGGAGGACGCCCGGATCTGGGACTCGGCCGGCAACCTTGTGGCGCAGTCGCGCCAGCTGTGCGGGGTGCGTCCGCTGCGCACGACTCCCTGACACCCGTCCCTCCGGGATGCCGTATGCCGCTGGGCTCGGTCGCGCTCGATGGTGACCTCCCATCGGGGTCGGGACACCGACATCAGGGTCGGATCAGGGTGGATCCCTGATGTCCGGGAGTGGGCTCGTTGCCAGACTGCCCGGGTGACCGACGAACCGACGACACCTGGGGGACCCACGATGAGCGACCTGACCGACAACCGAGGGGCGGCGGCGAGCGCCGTCGACCTGGTGAAGATCTACGGGAAGGACGAGGCGCAGGTCCGGGCCCTCGACGGGGTGACCGTCGACCTGCGTCGGGGC
>DASUQN010000093.1:0-3902 GCA_036280515.1 Intrasporangium sp.
CCTCACCGAGAACGGTCTCCCCGAGGTGAGGGTGGCTCTCGACCCGCGTGACGACGTCGACGTTGAGGGAGCCGAGGACGACGACGCGTCCCATCAGCGGGTCCCGGCCGCGCTGAGGATCGTGTCGCGCCAGAGCGCCGAGTAACGCTCGTGGTCGACGCCCAGAGCGACCCGGACCCGCACCGGCGGCTCACCGTGCGGGTCGTGCGACAGGTCTCCACTCCAGTCCCGCCGGTCGACGATCGTCCGTCCACGGGACCAGTGACCAGCGAGCTCGATGCGGATCGGCAGGACCTGCGTCGTCAGCCCGTCCGGGTCGAGGACCGCGCAGACGGCGCCGGCGTCGCCGACCGTCGCCGCATCCCGGCCGAACCGCTCGCACTGGAACTGGATGAGCCTCCCGCCGAGCTCCGCTGCGCCCCGCCCACCGACTGCGACCAGTTCAGCGGCGTCGGCGCCGGTGACGACTGGGTCGTAGAAGACGTCGAGGCCGTACATGGTGACCGGGATGGCCAGCTCGGCGGCTGCGTCGAGCGCGATCGCGGCCGCCTCCGGGTCGTGGAAGATGTTGAACTCCGCGGATGCCGTGGCGTTGCCGCTCTGCGCTGCCCCGCCCATGAAGACGATCTCGGCGATCCCGCGGGCGGCCGCTGGGTAGGTCCGGAGCAGGAGCGCGATGTTGGTCAGCGGCGCTGTCGGCACGAGCGTGACCTTCTCACCCGCGTCGGCGGCGGCGACGCACGTATCGCGCAGGAGCTCCACCGCGTGCCGGGGGTCGGGCCGCAGGGTCGGGGCAGGCCAGCCGAGATCACCCATGCCGTCCTCGCCGTGGACGTGCCGGGCGTCCGTCGGGTGCTCGAGCAGAGGGCGGTCCGCTCCGCGGGCGACGGGCACGTCGCTGCGGGCCGCGGCCTGCAGCACAGTCAGGGTGTTGCGGACGACGGCATCGACCGGCGCGTTGCCGCCGACGCAGGTCACGGCTCGCAGGTCGAGCGCCGGGTGGGTTGCCGCGAGGAGCAGGGCGCAGGCGTCGTCCACACCGGTGTCGACGTCGAGGACGACGGGTCTCGCGGTCGGCGGCACGCGGTCAACGTACCGCCAAAGGTCGAGCAGGTACGGTCGACCGGTGCCTGACACCCCGACGACCCGACTGCCCGGCCTTCGGTCGGGGGCCATGATCGCGGTGGCGACGGCCGCGATCCTGCTTCTGGGTGCATGCTCGACCGGTCCGTCCCCGTCAGCTCCGTCCCCGTCAGGTCCCTCCCCGTCAGGACCCCCCCAGCCGGGGACGTCGACCGCGACGAGACCGACCGCAGGCTCCTCGACGACGAGTCCCAGGACGACGGCACCGCCCCCCACACCGCCCTCCACTGGCACGTCACCGGCGACGACCGCGACGGCACTCGGCTCCGGCGCCTGCGCCTCGGCGCTCGTGGCCGGGATGTCACCGTCCGAACGGGCCGGCCAGCTGCTCACGGTCGGCCTGGACGTCAACGCCCGACGCGACAGCCTGGATGCGCTGGTCCGCGACCGTCACCTTGGCGGCGTCATCCTCCTCGGCGGCTGGTACGACGGCGCCGAGCGCGTCCGCGCCACGACCCGGCACCTCGAGTCCCTCGCTGACGGGTCCGACAGCGAGCCGGGGCTCTTCCTCGCGGCCGACCAGGAGGGTGGCAACGTCCAGCAGCTCCGGGGCGAGGGCTTCACCCGGATCCCGACCGCCCTCGCCCAGGGCGACCTGTCACCCAGCCAGCTCGCCGGGCGAGCGGCGGGGTGGGCCGAGGAGCTGCGCGACGCCGGGATCAACGTCAACCTCGCCCCCGTTGCCGACACGGTGTCTGAAGAGCTGGGACGGGCCAACGCGCCGATCGGCCGGTGGGACCGGCAGTTCTCCAGCGACCCGACCGTGGTGGGCCGGATGGTCGGTGCGTTCATCGAGGGCATGCACCGCGGCGAGGTGGCCGCGACGATCAAGCACTTCCCCGGCATCGGCCGGATCACCGGCAACACGGATCTCACTGCCGAGGGCATCACCGACCGCACGACGACGGCCTCGGACCCATATCTGCGGCCCTTCGGCGCCGGCATCAAGGCCGGTGCGGACTTCGTCATGGTCGGTTCGGCGATCTACAGCCGGATCGACCCGGGCGTCAACGCCACGTTCTCGAAGGCGATCATCACCGACCTGCTACGTCACCAGTTGGGCTACGACGGGGTCGTCATCACCGACGACGTCGGCGCCGCACAGGCCGTCGCAGCCACACCGGTCGGCCAGCGTGCGACGAAGTTCGTCGACGCCGGCGGTGACATCGTCCTCACCGCGCGACCGGACACGGTGCCGACGATGCACCGGGCCCTGACGAGCCGAATGAGCGCCGACCGCGCCTTCGCCGCCAAGGTGAAAGCGTCGGCCAGCCGGGTGATGGCCCTCAAGATCAGGCTCGGCCTCGCGAGCTGCAGCTGACACACCGCCGGGACGTGTCCGGTCGATGTGATCGATCGAGGTATGGCTCGATCGATCACATCGAATCGGCCTGGGAGCGGGACGACGCCTCAGGACTGGACGAGCTCCACTGGCATCGACGAGTCGGTCGGCAGACCGAGGTCGCTCGGCTCACGGCCCTTGGCCACCATCTGCGCGCCGAGCGCCGCGACCATCGCGCCGTTGTCCGTGCACAGCGCCGGCCTCGGGACGCGCAGGACGATGCCCGCCTTGGCGCACCGCTGCTCGGCGAGCGCCCGCAACCGGGAGTTGGCCGCCACGCCGCCCCCGATGAGCAGGTGGTCCACGTCGTTGTCCTTGCACGCCAGCAGGGCCTTCTTCGTCAGGACGTCGACGACCGCCTCCTGGAAGGAGGCCGCCACGTCGGCCACCGGCACGGGCTCCCCGGCTCGGTGGCGCTGCTCCACCCACCGAGCCACGGCCGTCTTCAGCCCCGAGAAGGAGAAGTCGAAGCGGTGCCGCTCGAGGTCGCGGCCCGTCGTCAGCCCGCGCGGGAAGTCGATCGCCACCCGGTCACCCTCGCGAGCGGCCCGGTCGATGTGGGGTCCTCCGGGGAAGGGCAGGCCCAGGACTCGCGCGACCTTGTCGAACGCCTCCCCCGCGGCGTCGTCCATCGTCGATCCCATCGACCGCACGTCGTCCGTCACATCGGGCACGAGCAGGAGCGACGAGTGCCCGCCCGAGACGAGCAGGGCCATGGTCGGCTCCGGCAGCGGCCCGTGCTCCACGATGTCGACGGCGACGTGCGAGGCGAGGTGGTTCACGCCGTAGATCGGCTTGTCCAGGGCAACGGCCAGCGCCTTTGCCGCGGCTACCCCGACGAGGAGCGACCCGGCCAGACCCGGCCCGGAGGTCACGGCGATCGCGTCGAGGTCGCGCAGGGCCACGCCGGCGTCGCGGCAGGCTCGCTCAATCGTCGGGACCATGGCCTCGAGGTGCGCCCGGCTCGCCACCTCGGGGACCACTCCGCCGAAGCGCGCGTGCTCGTCCACGCTGCTCGCGACGGTGTCGACGAGCAGGCTCTGGCCGCGCACGATCCCGACTCCGGTCTCGTCGCACGAGGTCTCGATCCCGAGGACGAGCGGTTCGTCAGCCATGGGTACCTCCGATGTGCCTGCGCATGACGAGGGCGTCGATGTCACCCGGCTGGTAGTAGCGCCGACGCACGGAGATGACCTCGAAGCCGCTCGTCCCGTAGAGCCGCTTCGCCGCCTCGTTGTCGGCGCGCACCTCGAGCAGCAGGGCGTCGGCCCCGCTGCGCTCGGCTCGCCGTACGAGCTCGTCGAGGAGCCGGCGCCCCAGCCCATGGCCCTGCGCCTCCGGCACGGTCGCGATGGTCATCAGGTCCGCGACGTCGCCGCTGACGTCGATGCCCCCGTAGCCGAGGATCTGGCCGCGG
>DASUQN010000094.1:0-5860 GCA_036280515.1 Intrasporangium sp.
GACCGCGGAACGCGAGCCGATGACGGCACCGGGACGCACGCGGTCCTCGAGCTCCGCCTGGGCGACCGCCGTGCGGTACGTGACGTCCCACAACGTCGGCGCCTCCGCCTGGTAGGCATCGCCGCGGGCGAGATTGCGAAGGAAGGCCCGCTGCGAGACGGCACGCGCGGTGGCGCCGACCGTCGTGTACATGTGTGACCAGTCGACGGACAGCCCGGCCCGGCGGAACAGCTGCTCGTAGGCCTGTTCGTCGCGAGCCGTCTGGCGTTCACAAAGCTCGACGAAGTTGCGTCGTGAGATCGGCAGCGGTGGGTCCGGTGGCCGCGTGGGCGGGACGAAGTCCGGGTCGTACGGCACCGCGGGGTCACACCGGACCCCGTAGTAGTTCTGGACGCGCCGTTCGGTCGGCAGGCCGTTGTCGTCCCAGCCGATCGGGTAGAACACCTCGAGCCCCTGCATGCGCTTGTAACGCGCCATGCAGTCGGTGTGCGTGTAGGAGAAGACGTGGCCGACGTGGAGCGAGCCGGACGCGGTCGGCGGCGGGGTGTCGATGGCGAACACCTGGTCACGCGGAAGTGACAGGGCGCGGTCCCGGTCGAAGGCGTAGGTCTGCTCGTCCTCCCATACCTGCAACCACTTCTCCTCGAGGCCGTCGAGCGTCGGGCGCTCGGGGATCCGAGAGGTCGTGGGTGCAGGTGCGTCAGTCATGCGCCCAATCCTTCCAGACGTGGCCGAGCGCCCTGAAACGCATTCCGTATGCCGCTGGGCTCGCTCCCCGGGACACGGTCAGGGCGTCTCGGTGACCCCTTCGTACAGGCCCATCTGGTTGCCCTCGCTGTCCTCGAAGGCCGCGTACCAACTCGTGTCGGAGATCGGAGCCTTGGCCATCACGACTCGGCCCCCGTTCTCCTCGACCTTCGCGAGGGTCTCGTCGATCGAGTCGACCTCCACGTAGCTGCGCGGATGCGTCAGCCCCTCCTCACGGGGCGTGAGGCCGCCGCCGCTGACCTGGTTGGGGGCCCGCCACATCGGGTAGCCCTCGTAGCCAGGCACCTCGTCGATCTGCCAGCCGAGGACCGTCGTGTAGAACCGCTTGGCCCGCGCCATGTCGTCGACCGGGATGTCGATGTGGGTGATGTCTCCATGTGCCATGGTTCACACTAGCGCCGCTGCCAATCGGGTGGCTTCCCGACGATGGCGGGCTGGGGACAGGGCAGAGTGTGCTCCATGGAACCGGTCTACTCGCCCGTCATCGCGTTTGCCCGGGGCGTCTTCGCCCTGCAGGGACTGCGGTTCACGATCCTCGGCGACGAGAACGTCCCGACGACCGGGGGAGCGGTCATGGTGATCAACCACATCGGCTACATGGACTTCACCTACGCGGGGTACGCGGCGCAGCGGTCGGGGCGGCTGGTCCGGTTCATGGCCAAGGACAGCGTCTTCACACACCCGGTCAGTGGTCCGCTCATGCGGGGCATGCACCACATCCCCGTCGACCGGACCGCCGGGTCCACCTCCTACTGGACCGCCGTCAACGCGCTGCGCGCCGGCGAGATCGTCGGGGTCTTCCCCGAGGCGACGATCAGCCGGTCCTTCGAGCTCAAGGCCTTCAAGTCGGGAGCCGCGCGCATGGCCAGGGACGCTCGAGTTCCGATCATCCCCGTCGTCATCTGGGGCTCGCAGCGCGTGTGGACCAAGGGCCATCCGAAGCGGCTGGGGCGCACCAACATCCCCATCTCGATCTCGGTGGGGGAGCCGATCCCCGTCCCCGCAGGCGCCGATCCGGACCGGATCACCGCCGACTACAAGGCCGTCATGCAGCACATGCTCGACGTGCTCCGCTCGACGTACGAGCCGCTCGCCGGGGCGGACCTCAAGTTCCTCCCCGCGGCCATGGGCGGCACCGCACCGACCCTGGCCGAGGCGACGCGCCTCGATGACGCGGAGTTCGCCGAGCGTCAGCGCAAGGCCGACGCACGGCGGGCCGACGAGCACCGGCACCGCGGCGACTGACTCACCTGCGAGCAAACGGCAGCAGGTGTGTGGAACTTCACCCGCATCGGAACGCGGGCAGAGTTCCACACTCGAACGCCCCGTTCGCCCCCGGATAGCCTGCGCGCATGGCACCACCCCGTCAGCGCGTCCCAACGGGTCCCGCTCCCGATCCGGCCGTCCAGAAGCTGCGCGTCCGCTACGCCAAGCGCGGCCGGCTGCGCTTCACGTCGAGTCGGGACTTCCAGCGGGCGCTCGAGCGGGCGCTGCGACGCGCCGACGTGCCGATGGCCTTCTCGGCAGGCTTCCACCCGCACCCCAAGATCAGCTACGCCAACGCCGCATCGACCGGCACGGCGAGCGAGGCGGAGTACTTCGAGCTGCAGGTGACCGAGCGGGTGGACCCCGAGTCGGTCCGGGCCGCGCTCGACGAGGCGCTGCCGGGCGGGATCGACATCGTCCAGGTCGTCGAAGCCGGCCCGGGAGCCCTCGCTGACCGCCTCGAGGCGAGCGACTGGCTGGTGGAGGTGAGCGGGGTCCCGGTCAACGTGCTGCGCGAGGCGGTCGACCGGCTGCTCGAGCGGGAGACGGCCGAGGTGACCCGCATGACGAAGTCCGGCCCGCGGACCTTCGATGTGCGCCGCGCGCTCGTCTCGGCGCGGGTCCAAGGGCCCGTCGAGGCGGCTCGCGAGGTCACGGCGAATCACGAGATCCGGCCCGACTGTGCGATACTGCGGATGGTCGTACGGCACACCACACCTGCCGTCCGCCCCGACGACATTCTGACCGCGCTGCGTGAGATTGCCGACTTGGCGCCGCCGCGTCCACCCTTGGTGACACGGCTGGCCCAGGGACCGCTCGACACCGCAACCGCGAGGGTGACCGACCCGTTGGACCCAGGCCCTGCCTGACCGGCGAACCGGTTGCCGACAAGAGCGCCGACGGCATCAGATCATGGGGCCGCGCCCACTCGCGAACCATTTTCCGGTGTAACAAGACGACTTCCGTCCGCCACCCGTGGCGGGACGACCAGACGACAGACGAACCGTGCTCGTGCGGCGGTGGCGGCTCCGGCCGAGGGTGTGGGTCACCCCGCACCCGACGGGAGGTTGCCTGATGGCACCCAACGAGACCACCCCCACCGACTCAGCCGACGAAGGCACCACCTCTGCTGGCGCCGAGTCACAGACCATGCCGTATGCCGCTGAGCTCGCTCCACCCGACGGTGCCGACCCGACGGGGCCGGCTCCGCGGAAGCGCGCCAACCGCCGCACCACGAAGAAGGCGGCCGTCGCCGCCGACGCGGCCGTGAGCGCGGAGGGGCCGACCCACGACTCGGTCGACACAGACGACGAGACCGTTCCGCCGGTGCGCAAGCGTGCGACGCGCAAGGCGGCGGCACCCCGCAAGCGGGCGACGAAGAAGGCCGCCGTCGACACGAGCGATGCGCTCGAGTCCGTCGTCCTCACCGAGGTCAGCGCCGGTGAGGACAGCACTCCCACGATGGCCGCCGCGCCCAGGTCCGAGCCGGAGGCTGGGCTCGAGGACGACCTCGAGGCCGTCGAGCAGAGCGATGGGGACAGCATGGACGAGCCCGGCGCCGAGCCGAGCGACGCCGCCGCCGAGGTGCGGCCGGTGGTCCCGAGCTTCAGCGTGCTCTTCCAGCCTCCGGACACCGAGGCCGCGCTCTCCGCTCCGAGCCGCCGTCGCCGCGCGCAGGCGCCGGCCGCTGCAGTGCCCCCACGCGCTCCGGAGGGCCAGGACGTCGAGGAGCCCGAGGTTCAGGCGGGCGAGGCCCGAGCCGAGGAAGTGACCGACGAGGATGCGACGCCGCGCCGGTCCCGCCGTCGCCGGGGCGGCAAGGGACGACGCGGTCGTGCCGCCGGTGAGGGCGACGAGACGGGTCCGGAGGACGAGGACGAGGCTGCGGCGGAGGGTGGTCAGGCGCCGTCTGACGAAGGGCGCTCGGCCCAGGACGCCGGCGGGGAGCCCGGCCGGGACGGCGAGGCCGAAGCCGAGGGCGAGGACGACGAGGAGGCCGGGGACGAGGAGGGGGTCTCGACCCGGCGCCGCCGTCGTCGGCGCCGAGCGGGTTCCGCCGCCGGTGAGGCCGGTGAGGACGCCCCGAACGTCTCGACCCGCATCCGGCAGCCCCGTGGGCAGACCGATGAGCCAGTCGGGGTCAAGGGCTCCACGCGTCTGGAGGCCAAGAAGCAGCGGCGGCGCGAGGGCCGGGAGGCCGGGCGGCGCCGCACGATCATCACGGAGGCCGAGTTCCTCGCCCGCCGCGAGGCGGTCGACCGACTCATGGTCGTGCGGAACAAGGACGGCCGGACCCAGATGGGCGTCCTCGAGGACGGCGTCCTCGTCGAGCACTACATCGACCAGGCGACCACCGTCTCGATGGCCGGCAACATCTACCTCGGCCGGATCCAGAACGTCCTGCCCTCGATGGAGGCGGCCTTCGTCGACATTGGCAAGGGTCGCAACGCCGTCCTCTACGCGGGCGAGGTGAACTGGGATGCCGCGGGTCTCGACGCCAACGAGCCCAAGCGGATCGAGAACGCCCTGACCTCGGGCCAGACGGTGCTCGTCCAGGTGACGAAGGACCCCATCGGCCACAAGGGCGCACGCCTGACCTCGCAGATCTCGCTGCCGGGGCGCTACCTCGTGTACGTCCCGAACTCCTCGATGACCGGCATCAGCCGCAAGCTGCCCGACACCGAGCGCGCGCGGCTGAAGAAGATCCTGCGCGACGTCGTCCCCGACTCGGCCGGTGTCATCGTGCGCACGGCTGCCGAGGGCGCGAGCGAGGAAGAGCTGCGCGCCGACGTCGAGCGGCTGACCAAGACGTGGGAGGACATCCAGGCCCGCGCCGAGGCCGCCTCCTCGCCCAAGGCCGGCAAGTCCAAGGGCCGGAAGAAGAACGGCGGAAGCGGCTCGAGCACCTCTGGCTCGGCGCCGCTGCTCCTGCACGGCGAGCCGGATCTGACCATCAGGGTGATCCGCGATGTCTTCAACGAGGACTTCAAGCAGCTCGTCGTCTCGGGTGAGCAGGCATGGAACGAGATCCAGCCGTACATCACGTCGGTGGCACCGGACCTCGCGGACCGAGTGACGAAGTGGACGTCCGACCAGGACCTGTTCAGTCACCACCGGGTCGACGAGCAGCTCGCCAAGGCCATGGACCGCAAGGTCTGGCTGCCGTCCGGTGGGTCGCTCGTCATCGACCGCACCGAGGCGATGACGGTCGTCGACGTCAACACGGGCAAGTTCGTCGGGTCGGGGGGCAACCTCGAGGAGACGGTGACGAAGAACAACCTCGAGGCCGCCGAGGAGATCGTTCGCCAGCTGCGGCTGCGCGACATCGGCGGGATCATCGTCATCGACTTCATCGACATGGTCCTCGAGAGCAACCGTGAGCTCGTCGTGCGCCGGCTCCTCGAGTGTCTCGGTCGTGACCGCACCAAGCACCAGGTCGCCGAGGTGACGTCACTCGGCCTCGTCCAGATGACGCGCAAGCGGGTCGGGTCCGGCCTCATCGAGGTCTTCTCCGAGACGTGCGAGCACTGCAACGGCCGCGGTTTCATCATCCACTCCGATCCCGTGGACAAGGGCGCCGCGAGCACCGAGCCCGACCAGGGTGGTACCCGGGCGGGCCGGCGCGGCCGCCGGGGCACGTCGGCGGGCGGGAACGACGGCAACGGGTCGCAGCCGCAGCCGGAGCAGACCAGGCCGACGGGCCCGACGGCCGCGCAGATCGCGGCCGCGGCCCACGCCGCGGCCCTGAAGAGTGTGGCTGGCGGGCCGACCGACTCCGCGACGACCGACACCGTCACGGTGGACTCCGTCACGACCGTCACGACCG
>DASUQN010000095.1:0-7184 GCA_036280515.1 Intrasporangium sp.
CCCGAGGTGATGCGTGGCCAGGCGACGTAGACGCGGGCGAGGGCCTCCTGGACGAGCTCGTCCCCGTCCGCCCAGTTGCCGCAGAGCAGGAACGCGCGTCGTCGCAGCACCGTCTGCCGCTCGGTGACGAACGCGCGGAACGCCTCCTCGTCCGTGCGTCGCATCAGCACCCCGGTCCGGTCGTAGGGATGGGCCCAGTGTCGTACACGAGATGAGACACGCGGGACCCACCAACCGTTGCATCAGCATTCGAGGTATTCCGGTCGAGGTATTGGGTCGCTCTGGAGAGCGAGGTCCAACCTCGAACCGAATACCTCGAACCGAGTACCTCGAACCGAGTACCTCGAGCCGGGTACCTCGAACCGGTCAGGCGGCCTGCTCGAGGTCGAGCAGGAACCGCTTGGCGTCGAGCCCTCCGACGTAGCCGCCGAGGCCGCCGCCGGTCCGCACGACACGGTGGCACGGGATGACGATGGGCATCGGGTTGGTGGCGCACGCCGAGCCGACCGCCCGCACGGCCCGCGGGCTCCCTGACGCGGCGGCGACCTCCGCATAGCTCTCGGTCCGGCCGAACGGGATCTGCCGGAGGTGGCCGAGCACGTCGCGGCGGAACCCGTGCGCGAGGCGCAGGTCGAGCGGCACGTCGATCACCGCGTGCGTGCCGGCGAAGTACGCCTCGAGCTGGCGAGCGACGTCATCCAGCCCCGACGGGCTGAGCAGGACCCGGGAGCCGATGCGGTCGGACAGCTCCTGAAGGACGGCGTCGTGGTCCTGCGCGGCGTAGGCGATGCGGACGAGGCCGGCGGGGGTGGCAGCGAGGAGGAGCCGGCCGAGTGGCGAGTCGACGACGCGGTACGTGACGTCGAGCAGGCGCTCGGCCGAGGCCTGCGCCACCAGGCGGTCGCGCAGCGCGCTGGGCAGCTCGTCGGGCCGGAGCGGGTCAGGGGTCAGGCCCTGGAAGAGGGTGTCAGGAAGGGACTCAGACATGGGAGATCACGTCCTCTGTGGCGAGGTAGGTGCGGCGTAGTGCGGCGATGCCATCCGCCGCGGCACGGCGTGCAGCGGCCTCCGTGCCGCCGATGATGGCGGCGACCTCGGTGTATGGCAGGCCGGCCACGTGGTGGTAGGCGACGCACTGGCGTTGCTTCGGTGGGAGGGCGGCGAGGGACTGCCAGAGCGCGTTGTCCGGCAGCGATTCCTCGGGGGAGGCCGTCGCGTCGCTGTGCGGCTCGGGGATCTCGTCGACGGGGATGGGGCGCCGGGCGGTGGCCCGGTGCACATCGATGGCCTTGCGGTGCGCGATGGTGATGAGCCATCCCCTGACGTTGGCGTCCTCCGGCAGGTCCGGCCACGCGCGCAGGGCAGCGAGGAAGGTCTCGGACCAGGCGTCGTCCGCGTCGGCGGGCCCGAGGGTCGCGCGGCACACCCGGAGCACGACAGGTCCGTGCTCCGTGACGGCCCGCTCGAACGGTTGCTTCATGTCAGGAGAACGCTCCTCGGGCCAGGTCTGTGAGGCCCACCCAATCGAGGGAACAGCTTTCGGGCCCGATTCTCGTTCACTCGATGAGGGTGGGCGGCTGCAGTGAGCGAGCGAACTGCTCTTGTGCCCGATTCCTGTTCACTCGATGACTCAGAAGAGGCGACCTGCGTGGTCGGCCGAGGGCTCCTCCAGGGTGAGGAGGAACCGCTTGCGGTGCAGTCCGCCCGCGTAGCCGACGAGCGAGCCGTCCGCGCCGATGACGCGGTGACACGGGATGACGACGGCGATGGGGTTGCGGCCGTTGGCGGTGCCGACGGCTTGGGCCAGGTTGCGGTCCCCGAGGGCCCTGGCAAGATCGCCGTAGCTGCGGGTCTCGCCATACGGGATGGCGCGGAGCAACGCCCAGACCCGCTGGTGGAACTCGTCGCCGCGCGGAGCCACGGGCAGGTCGAAGTCGCGCAGCTCACCGGCGAAGTAGGCGCGGAGCTGCACCGCCGCCGCGGCGAACGGCTCCTCGTCCGGCGAGGTCTCGTCGCCGAAGACGTCCGGGTCAGCCGGCCGGTACTTCGCCGCGTCCATGAGCAGGTGGGTCAGTGCGCCGTCCTGCGCAACGACCGTGAGCTCCCCGATGGGGGAGGGAAGCACGACGTGGCGAGGGCTCATGGTGCGGGTCGCGCCGGGTGCTGGGTGCGGAGCAGATCCTCGTGCGTCGGTACCGGGAACTCGGCCGTGTAGTCACCGTACGCGCGCGGGTCCTCGGCCGGCTCGAGGTGGCAGGTGATCGCGAGGTCGGCGAACTCCTCGCGGATCGCCGCCTCGACCTCCTCTACCAGGTCATGTCCGCGCTGCACCGACCATCGGCCGGGCACGAGCACATGGACCTCGGCGAACCGGTGGTGCCCCGAGACGCGCGTCCGCAGCGCGTGGAAGTGGACGTCCTCGCTGACGAATCGGGCGAGGATCTCCGCGATGCCCCGGTTCTCCTCCTTGCTCAGTGCGACGTCCATGAGCCCCTCGGTGGACTCGCGGATCAGCTTCCACCCGGTCCAGATGATGTTGAGGCCGACGAGGAAGGCGATGACCGGGTCGAGCCGGTCGATCCCGGTGAGCGCGACCACGATGACGCCGGTGATCACGCCGACGGAGGTCCAGACGTCCGTGTAGAGGTGCTTGCCGTCCGCGGTCAGGGTCAGCGAGCGATACCGCCGGCCGGCACGGACGAGGATGAAGGCGACGACGCCGTTGACGACGGATGCGACAACCGAGACGGCGAGGCCGATGCCGACGTTCTCGATGGGGCGCGGGTTGAGGAACCGCTCGACCGACGTGTAGAGGATGACGAGGGCCGCGACGAAGATCATCATCCCCTCGAGCGCAGCGGAGAAGTACTCGGCCTTGGCGTGCCCGAAATGGTGGTTCTTGTCCGCCGGCATCGCTGCGACTCGCAGGGCGATGAGGACCGCCACTGCGGCCACGAGGTTGACGACCGACTCCGCCGCGTCGGAGAGGAGTCCGACCGATCCGGTCAGCTGCCAGGCAACCGTCTTCAGCGTGATCGTCACCACCGCGGCTGCGATGGACAGCCAGGCGAAGCGGCTCAGGTCACGGGTCTCTTGCGGCACCCGTCCAGTCTGCCAAATATCGCGGACAGTGCCGGTCGCGTGTTTCGGCTCCCCGGAGTGGGTATGGACTGGGATGACCCAGCTCGTGCAACGGAAGGAGCGGACGTGGGTGCCAAGGACAAGGCCAGGAACATCACCGAGGACCTCGGTGGCAAGGCCAAGGAAGCCGCCGGCAAGGTGACGGACAACGAGCGCCTCGAGGCCGAGGGTCAGATGGACCAGACCGAGGCCGACGTCAAGCAGCGGGGCGAGCAGTTGAAGGATGCGGGCGAGGACGTCAAGGACGCGTTCCGCCGCTGAACCCAAGGACTGGTGGGTCGGGCTTCGTGGAGGGGGCCCGGCCCACCATCATGTCCGCGCCCGGTCAGCCACCCCCGCGGAGGGCGTGAAGCGCGCACGACCGTGGAGCCAGCCCAGCGGCATACGGAATGATCTGCCCGAGGTGTAAAGAACTCGGGCGAACGGACATCAATGGGTATGGCGACGGGTGGTGACGCGTCGGACCAGCAACGGTTCGCGCTGATCTACCGGCGGCACTACGCACTGATCCACGCGTACGTGGCGCGTCGTCTACGTGATCGAGGTCTGGCAGACGACGTGACGGCGGACGTCTTCACGGTTGCCTGGCGGCGCCTCGATGACATACCGAGTCCCATCGGGGGATGGCTCTTCGGGGTGGCCCGGCACGTCGTCATGGCGACGAACCGGGCCACCATGCCGGATCCGCTCGAGCTCGTCGACGACGCATTGGTCGCCCGGGAGGCGGATCCTTCCGCGCGGGTGGTCGACCGTGCCGAGCTGGAACGGGTGTCGGCGGCGCTGGGAACGCTCAGCGAATCCGACCGGGAGATCCTTCTCCTCATGGCGTGGGAGGGCTTGCCTCTCGCACAGCTCGCCGAGGCGCTCGAGTGCAGTGTGGCCGCCGCAGGGGTTCGGCTCCATCGCGCGAGGCAGCGGCTTCGGCGGGCTGTGGACCGTTCCGGGAACTCAAGACAACGAGAGTCGGCACCGGGCCCGGGCACTGCCCAGGGAGCCCGTCGGCACGGGGGAGGTCGACCATGATCGAGCAGGCACTGCGGGATCTCAACCCCGTCCCGGATCCGCGGGCGGGCCGCGATGCCAGGCGGGCTGCCGCCGACCTCGAGCGGATCATCGCCCTGCCCAGAGAGACGGCGGCGCAGGCGCGTCCGAGGCCGCGTCACGCCCATGGCCGACGCCTCGCGGTGATTGGCGTGGCGAGCTGCATCGCGCTCGCCCTACTCCTCGGCCTGCCCTTCCTCCCATGGCGATCGGCGCCGCCCGCCCTGGCTGCCACACCGCCCCTGCTCACGGGCCAGCTGGCTCCTGGGACGACCGGTCCGGCCGTCACGGGCGAGCTCGACCAGCTTGCGTCCATCGCGGCCGCATCGGACGTGTCGGGCCGTTCGGGCAGCCGGTATGCCACCTGGGACCTGACGACGCGGGTCCACGGAGCCGAGCCGGTGCGGTCCGCCGTTGTGCCGCTCGAGGTGAGCCTGGAGGTGCAGGCCGACGGGTCCTGGCACCGACTGGCGACCTATGGCCCACCGGTGGCTGGAGACCTCGCTGCCGCGGACCTGCCCGCTGCTGGGGAGGTCGAGTCGGACCAGGTGTTCCCGGCGGACCAGGTGCCACGCATGTTCCCCGAGCGGTTGGCGACCGACCCTGCCGGACTGCGGCAGCAACTCGAGGTCGCCCACCCGATCGACAGCCTCGGCAGCGCGGAGCTCTTCGTCGCGTTGACCGATCTCGCAAAGGAGCAGACTCCCGCTCCGCAGACCCGAGCCGCGATGCTCGGCATGCTGGCCGAGCCGCCTGATGTGCGTGCGCTCGGCGACATGACGGACCGGGACGGCAGGGTGGGACGGGCCTTTGCCGTCGACTCGGCGATGAGCGGCCTGCCGACTCGGTACGTCCTCATCGTCGAGCCGCGGAGCGGCCGGTTGCTGGCGTCCGAGCAGGTCCTCACCTCACGGGCCGGTCGCCTCGCGGTCGAGGTTCCGGCAGTGATCTCCTACGTCGTCTTCCGCTGAGCCGGACGGTCTCAGCAGTTGGTCCGCGTCCAGTAGGACATGCGGTCGTTGTCGGCCGAGCCGACCCAGTTGTCGGAGGACACCCCGTAGCCCTCGACCCAGAGGGCCTCACCGCCCCGGTAGTCCCAGGCGACGATGCGGCTGTTCGGGTTGGTGTTGACCCACGACGAGGTCGAGTTGTTGAACCCCCAGTCCGCCGCGTTGTCTGCGCACGTGTTGAGGAACTGGAGGCGCCGGCCGCCGAAGTTCGAGTCGGTGTAGAAGCAGTACCAGCGGTCGAAGGTGCCAGACGGACACCCGGCGACCGACGATGCCGCCGCGTCGAAGTCAGCCGCGACCCCCGCGGCCAAGGCGGTGCTCCTGACGTTGCCCCCGAGCCCGTCGGGTGCGCGTCGCTCGCCCGGGCTGGGGAAGACGACCACGACCTCGCCGGCCTGGTAGGCGACCGCGTTGTCGCTGACCTGGACGCCCCCGGGGTGCGCACGCAGGTAGGCGTCGATCTCCTTTTGCGGGCCGGCGGTCGGCGTGGCCGCGAGCTGCGGCGCGGACGCGGCCTGCGGCGCGGCCGCCGTTGCGGTGCCACCCAACAGCACGAGCGCGGCGACCATTGACGTGATGCTGCTGACGCGACTGAACGTGGACATCGGCATCTCCCCTGTCGACGGTTGTAGCCAGACTACGCAGTGGCTACGACATCCGCCTCGGGGAAAAGCCGTCGCAGCAGGTCCGCGAGGGTCACGACGCCCGTGACGCGCCCGCCCTCGACGACGACGGCGAGGTGGTTGCGGGACTGCCTCATGTCCCTGAGCGCCGTGTACACCGGCGTGTCGGCATCGAGGTGCAGGACGGGGCGCATGAGCGACCTCGTCGGCGTGTCCGGCCCGACGGCCAGCGTGTCGCGCACGTGCACGACTCCCTCGGCAATGCCTGCGCCTCCGACGAGGATCCGCAGGTGGCCCGAGTCCAGCGAGGCCTGTTGGACGTCGCGGGCCGTGGACGATCCCGCGACAGCGGTCGGGCGGGAGTCGGGTCCGAGCAGCTCACCAACGGTCAGGGTCTCGAGCTCGAGGGCGCTCGTCAGCTGGGTGGAGTATCCGGCGTCCAGCGCGCCGACGTTGGCCGAGTGCTCCACCAGGTGCAGCAGCGCGGCGGGGCTCTGGCCGGTGGCCATGTGGTCCGCGGGCTCGATGCCGAAGCGGCGCAGCACCGCGTTCGCCATCGAGTTGAGGGACCGGAGCACCGGACGGGTCAGCCACATGAATCCGCGCATCGGCAGGGCGAGCAGGGTGGCAGAGCGCTCCGGGTGGGCGATCGCCCAGGACTTCGGCGCCATCTCTCCGACGACGAGGTGCAGGAAGGTGACGATCACCAGGGCGAGGGCGAAACCAGCGACGTCAGCGGACCACTGCGGCAGTCCCCAGGACGCGAGCAACGGGGTGAGCCAGAGGTGCACAGCGGGTTTGGTGATCGCGCCGAGCGCGAGGGTGCAGATCGTGATGCCGAGCTGGGACCCGGCGAGCAGGAGGGTCAGCTCGTTGGCGCTGCGCAGGGCGGCCCGGGCGGCGCGGCTGGAGCCGGCGGCGTCCTCGAGCCGGTGCCGTTTCGCCGCGATGAGGGCGAACTCCACCGCGACGAAGAACGCGCTGAGCGTGATGATGGCGATGGTCGCGATGACGATGACCCAGGTCTGGCTCATGGCGCCGCCTCGTCCGACGCGTCGACCAGGCGGACCCGCACGAGCGAGGGCACCCGCCTCGCCACCTCGACGACCTCGACCCGGAGGAGCCGGTCAACCGGCCCATCGTCCGTCCCCAGGTCGGCTGGGTCCGGCTCGAGGTCGACGTCGACGACCGTGCCGACGTCCGGCAGCGAGCCCAGCTGGCTGAGGACCAGCCCGGCGATGGTCTCGTAGTCGCCGTGGGGCAGGTCGCGACCGACGGCGCGCTCGACCTCGTCGATGTGGGTGTCGCCCGACATGACCCACTTGCCGTCGTCGTCGAGGACTGGCGCGTCCGGCTCGAGCGGATCGTG
>DASUQN010000096.1:0-2116 GCA_036280515.1 Intrasporangium sp.
AGGTGGCGGGCGAGGTCGGCCTCGCTGATCATGCCGACGAGCTGGTGGTCCTCGATGACGGGCAGCCGCTTGACCTGCTCGCGGCCCGCCCGTTTCCCGGCCAGCGGGCACGGGTAGTGGGGTGGCGTGAACCAGTCGAACGGCCATCCCCGCACGCGCCGCCGAGTCGTCGTGACCGGCGGGGCGGGCTTCCTCGGGAGCCATCTGTGCGAGGCGCTGCTGCACGGTGGCTCGGAGGTCCTGTGCCTCGACAACTTCATCACGGGCACGCCGGACAACGTGCTCCACCTCCAGGAGCACTCTCGCTTCCGGCTCATCCGGTGCGACGTCACCGACTTCGTGCACGTGCCGGGCGAGGTCGACCTCGTCCTCCACTTCGCCTCCCCCGCGTCGCCCATCGACTACCTCAAGCTGCCGATCCACACCCTCAAGGTCGGTGCCATCGGCACGTGGCACGCGCTCGGCCTGGCGAAGGACAAGAGTGCCCGGTTCGTGCTCGCGTCCACCTCGGAGGTCTACGGCGACCCGCAGGTCCACCCGCAACCGGAGAGCTACTGGGGGCACGTCAACCCGATCGGTCCGCGCGGCGTGTACGACGAGGGCAAGCGGTACGGCGAGGCGCTGACGACGGCCTATCGCTGCAGCGAGGACGTCGACACGGGCATCGTGCGCATCTTCAACACGTACGGCCCGCGGATGCGGCCCCACGACGGTCGCGCCATCCCGACCTTCATCCGGCAGGCCCTCCGCGACGAGCCGATCACCCTCGCAGGCGACGGCCTGCAGACGCGATCCGTCTGCTATGTGGACGACCTCGTCGCGGGGATCCTCGCCTTCGCCGGCAGCACGCATCCCGGTCCCGTCAACATCGGCAACCCGGACGAGATGACCGTCCGACGGATCGCCGAGGACATCGTCGCTGCGGCGGGCTCGCAGTCAGAGATCGTCAGCATCGAGCGTCCGGTCGACGACCCGCAGGTCCGCCGCCCCGACACGGCCCTCGCCGAGGAGCTGCTGGGCTGGAGGCCGCTCGTGCCGTGGGAGAAGGGGTTGGAGCGGACGGTCGCGTGGTTCCGGGACGAGGCCACCGCCGCAGGCGAGCTACCGCCGGAGAGCCTCGTCGGCTGACAGGGTGCGGGCTTCGGCGAGCACGTCCTCGATGCCGATCCGCCCAAGCCGGACATCCGTGGTGTGGCCGTGCGGGTCGCCGGGAGGGTCGTTCGGTGCGGGCCGCCAGAGCACTCGGTGCAGGTGCGAGTCGATGCGCGGACCCCACTGGCTCGGAGGGGTCGGGCCGAAGAGCAGGACGGACGGCGTGCCGTAGGCCGTCGCCAGGTGAGCGACACCAGTGTCGCCGGACAGGAGGAGTCGGGCGCCACCGATGAGCGCGGCGAGGTCGTGCAGGTCGAGCCGACCGCAGAGATCGGTGACCTCCGGGTGGGCGCCGGCCACCGTCCGGCAGGCGTCGCGCTCGGCCGGCCCACCCGTCACGACAACCGGCCGTCCCTCCTCGGCGACGCTGCGCGCCACAGCCGCCCACCGGTCTGCGGGCCACCGCCGGGAGCCGGCCGCAGCGCCAGGATGGACCACGACCGGCGCGACCGGGAGGCCGACGAGCGGCGAGCCGGGGCGCGCCTCGGGTGGGTGCAGACGGAGGTCAGCGGCCGAGCAGTCGGCACCGGCAGACGTGACGAGGCGGCACCACCGGTCGACCTCGTGCTCATCAGCCTCCCACTCAGGACCATCGACGAAACGCGCTGGTGCGCAACGGAATGCGACCAGCTGCGCCGGCGCCAGTTGCGCCAGCGCGAGGTGGCTCTGCGGTCCGCTGCCGTGCAGGTTGACCGCGACGTCGGGGGGCGGGTCGTCCCACGGCGGGGTCGTCAGGCCTTCGGTCGGCACGACGCGGTCGGCCAGGCCGTGGGC
This sequence comes from Intrasporangium sp., assembly GCA_036280515.1. Lineage (GTDB taxonomy): Bacteria > Actinomycetota > Actinomycetes > Actinomycetales > Dermatophilaceae > Intrasporangium. The sequence goes on from DASUQN010000096.1 coordinate 1,927, forward strand.
AACCATGAGCGCGCCCAGCACCGGGTCGACGGCGAGAGCGATGTCCGCGGTGTCCCAGCGCCGACGGATCCCGCGCAGTGCCGCGACCGCCGCGTACAGGTCGCCGAGCCCGAGCGCACGGAGCACCAGGACGCGCTCGACCCCTGGGGTCATGGCCAGGACGGCTCCGTCGACGGCGCCGCCACCACCT
>DASUQN010000097.1:0-3253 GCA_036280515.1 Intrasporangium sp.
TGGTCGCCGACGGCCCCGACGAGGTGGTTGACCCAGGGCACTCGCTCGTGGTCGGCCCCGGCGAGCCCGGCAAGCCGGAGCGTGGCCCGCTCGACGGACACCGTGGTGTGCCGCTTGGCGATCGAGACGACCGGGGCTGCCGCTTGACGGGCCAGCGCGCGGGCCCTGCGGACGACTGCGGGATCGAGTTCGAGACGGGCAGGAGAAGTCACGGCGCCAGCCTAGCCAACGCCGAAGTTCCTCCTGCTGTGACGCCTCCAGACCGCAAGATCGGCAGACACTGTACATATGTGGGCGGAGCCTGCACATTCGCGTGGCCCAGCCAGTGACATTCGCGGCAAATGAGGGCAGAATCCGTAGTTGAACATGTGACTACCTGTTCGCCCCTCCACCCACCCGGGAGCTGTCTTTTCATGGATGTCGTTCTCCTCATCGGCCGGATTCTCTTCGTCGCTCTGTTCCTCGCCTCCGCCATGGGGCACCTGACCCAGAGCAAGGCCATGGGTGCCTACGCCGAGTCGAAGGGAGTTCCGTCACCGGTCCTCGCCACCCAGGTCTCCGGCGTGCTGATCCTGCTCGGCGGGATCTCGGTGCTGCTCGGCCTCTGGGGTGACCTCGGGTCCCTGTTCCTCGTCGTCTTCCTCCTGCCCACGGCGCTGCTCATGCACGGGTTCTGGAAGGAGACAGAGCCGATGGCCAAGCAGATGGAGATGGTGCAGTTCAACAAGGACCTGGCGCTCGCGGGCGGCGCACTCGTTCTCTTCTGGGCCTTCTCGCAGGACCCGGGCCTGACCATCACCCGGTCGCTCTTCTGACGATCGAGTCAGTCGATCCGGGCCTCGAAGAGGTCGCGGACGGCCGCGTTCTCGCGGACGAGGTCAAGGGCCAGCTCGGCGTGCCCGGGCACGTAGCCGTTGCCGATGAGCATGCGCACGTCCGAGGCGAGGCCCTCGGCGCCCAGGGCCGCCGCAGCGAAGTTGGTCGCCATGCTGAAGAAGATGATCGTGCCGCCCTGTGCGGTGGCCAGGATCGCGGGCTGCTCGCACCCGGGGACATCGACGCACACGACGGTCACGTCGGCCGGCCCGCCGGCGGCCTCCACGGCACGGCTCAGGCCGAGCGGAGACCGCGCATCGGCCACGACGACCTCGTCGGCCAGCCCCGTCGGCTCGAGCAGGTCATGCTCCCGCTTGTTCGGCACGACCGCGATCAGGTGCCCGGCACCGGCGCGGCGTGCCGCTGCGAGCGACAACGAGCCTGACTTGCCGGCCCCGCCGAGAACGGCGACGGTGAGCGGGCGGGGCCCAGCGGCATACGACTGCGTGTACTCCCCCACCACGCGCTCGACGAGGGCCGGCGCCCCGCACACGTCCATCACCATGAGGGCGAGCCGCGGGTCGAGGTCGTCGGGAAGCCGCGCGGCGATGGTGCGGCCGAAGAGGATGGCGTGGCCCTCGGCCGGGACCTGCTCCGAACGCCCGTCCCAACGGGCGAGGCCGTCGGTGATGTGGAGCGGCGTGAGCGAGAGCGAGACGAGCGTCGCGACGCGCTCCCCCACCTGCAGGCCCGTCCTGCTCTCGGGGCCCACCTCGGCCACGGTGCCGATGAGCATGCCACCGGAGCCGGTGACCGGGTTCTGCATCTTGCCCCGGTCGGCGATGATCGCGAGCACCTCCGACCGGACCGCGTCGCCGTCGAGGACCCCCTCCGTCGTGTGCTTCTCGGCGAGCTGGCGGTAGGACGCCGCGTCGAGGTTGAGGGTGTCGACGTCGATCCGGACCTCGTCCGGCCACAGCTCGGGGCGCGCGTCGAGCCGTCGCGCCGCCTGTGGGAGCGTGATCGCGTCCCCACTCGGGTCGAGCACCCGGTGCAGGCCGACGGGTGAGGAGAGCAGGTCACGGTTCACGATCGATCCTTCGGCTTGGAGCGGCTTGAGCGGGAGATCCTCCGGCAGCATAAGAGATTCGACAACGAAGTTTCGGTATCGTGGACCCCATGACGAAGGTTGAGCAGCCCTACCTGTACCAACGGCGTGAGCTCGTGGAGCCGGACTGGACGCGCTTCCCCGGCTGGCGGGACGTGACACAGCAGGACTGGGACAGCGCCCAGTGGCAGCGCGTCAACTGCGTCCGCAACCTCAAGCAGCTGCGGGCGCTCATGGGCGACCTGCTCGACGACCGGTTCTACGCCGACCTCGAGAGGGACCAGGCCGAGCGCGCCACGATGTCGATGCTCGTGCCGCCACAGATGCTCAACACCATGGTCCCGTCCACCGACCCGACCGGCACGCCGATGCCGGCGGCGGGCCGCGACTTCACGGAGGCGTTCTACGCCGACCCGATCCGGCGCTACATGCTGCCGGTCTTCTCCGACCGTCGGACCGACTGGCCGTCACACCCGCATGCCTCCCGTGACTCGCTGCACGAGCACGACATGTGGGTCGCCGAGGGCCTGACGCACCGCTATCCGACCAAGGTCCTCGCCGAGCTGCTGCCGACCTGCCCGCAGTACTGCGGCCACTGCACCCGCATGGATCTCGTCGGCAACTCGACGCCGCAGGTGAACAAGCTCAAGTTCGACCTCAAGCCGGTCGACCGCTACGACGCCATGCTCACCTACCTGCGCAACACCCCGGCGGTCCGGGATGTCGTCGTCTCGGGCGGCGACGTCGCCAACATGCCGTGGAAGAACCTCGAGGCGTTCCTCGACCGGCTCCTCGAGATCGACAACATCCGCGACATCCGCCTCGCGACCAAGGCGCTCATGGGCCTGCCCCAGCACTGGTTCGCCGACGACGTCGTCGAGGGAGTCGCCCGGGTCGCCGCCAAGGCGCGGTCCCGCGGTGTCGCTCTGGCGATCCACACCCACGTCAACAACGCCCAGTCGATCACGCCCTCGGTGGCCCGGGCGTCGAAGGCGATGCTTGACGCAGGCGTCCGCGACGTGCGCAACCAGGGCGTTCTCATGCGCGGCGTCAACGACACCACCGGGCAGCTGCTCGACCTGTGCTTCGCCCTGACGGACGGCGCGATGATCACGCCGTACTACTTCTACATGTGCGACATGATCCCGTTCTCCGAGCACTGGAGGCTGTCCCTGGCCGAGGCGCAGCACCTGCAGCACTCGATCCTGGGCTACCTGCCCGGCTTTGCGACGCCCCGGATCGTCTGCGACGTGCCGTTCGTCGGCAAGCGCTGGGTCCACCAGCAGGACGAGTACGACACCGAGCGCGGCATCTCCTACTGGCGCAAGA
>DASUQN010000098.1:0-3779 GCA_036280515.1 Intrasporangium sp.
TGTCGCGCAGGCTCTCGGGGACGTCGCCCTCGACGATCCGCTGGGCGAGCCCTTCGACGACGGCCGTCTTGCCGACGCCGGGCTCGCCGATGAGGACCGGGTTGTTCTTGGTCCGCCGGCTGAGCACCTGGACGACCCGCCGGATCTCGGCGTCCCGGCCGATGACCGGATCGAGCTTGCCCTCGCGGGCCGCCGCGGTGAGGTCGGTGCCGTACTTGGCGAGCGCCTCGTAGGGTCCCTCCGGGTTGTCGGATGTCACCGGGCGACCGCCGCGCAGCTCGGGGATGGCCTGCTCGATCGCGTCGGCGTCGAGGCCGAACTGGCCCGTGCGAGCGAGGGCGAGCAGGAGGTGGTCGGTGGAGACGTAGGAATCCCCCATCGCGGTCATGTACTGCTGGGCCTGCTGGATGGCGGCCGCCGCGGTGCGGGACAGCTGGGGCTGCTGGGCGCCGCCGCTGACCTGCGGCAGCGCGGCGAACTCCTTCTCGGCGGCGGCCGTGGCGGCACCGACGGACGACCCGGCCTTCTCGAGCAGGGCCGGGGTGGTCGTGCCGGGCTGAGCCGCCAACGCGAGCAGCAGGTGGGCCGGTTCGATCGCGGGGTGATGCTTCGCGGCAGCGGTCGTCGCGGCCTGCGCGAAGGCCTCCTGAGCCTTGGTGGTCAGCTGAAGATCCATGCGTTCTCCTGTGAGGGGGCGGCGTACATGGGATCCAACTTCACGAAAGTTGAGTCTATTCCACTCAACTTACAGCGAGAAGATGCCGTATGCCGCTGAGCTCGCTCCCAGCGTCTTCGACCTTACGCTCGGGTGGCAAGCGGAAGGGCAGTGGCGCGCTCGGGACCCAGCGGCATACGGCACGGTCAGTCGTCTCGCGGGACCGTCGCGTATGCTCCTGCGAGCACACCAGCGGCGACCGGGCGTCCGGCCGGGCAGGCCCGCCCAGCAGAGCCAGCCCAGCACGAAAGGAAGGCGCAGGTCCTTGACGGACACCGCTCAGAGCACCACTCGACCCGAGCTGATCGACTCCCTCGTCCGAGACCGCTGTGACGAACCCGCCGACCGCCTCGTCATCGCGTACTGCTTCACGCCCTATGTGGACACCTCGGGCACGGTCATGGCCAAGCGGGTGCGGCTGCTGGGTGAGCCCGTTGACGTCATCCAGAACGAGATGAGCACGATCCGTGGCATCGACCCGGGTGTCGAGGCCGTCGCGGGCGACCGCATCCGACGCCGCGCCGTCCTGCCGACCCCCACCCACTTCTCCAGCTGGCCCTCGATCCGTGAGTGGTGCGAGGCCGGACAGGCCAAGGTCGACCAGTGGGTCGGCGACTCCGGCGGGACGGCCCCGTGGCGCTCGATGTACTCACGGTCGCACTTCGTGGCTTCGCACTACCTTGCGGCACTGGTCAAGGACACGTACCCCGACATCGAGTGGGAGGCGGAGTTCTCCGATCCGTGCTCACGCGACGCGAACGGCGCCGTCCGTTTCGCCCCCGTCGAGCACGACGCGCTGCTGCGCCGCGTTCGGTCGGCCGTCGGGCCGCTCGAGGTGGAGCCGGATGTGGAGAACGTCTTCGCCTGGGCAGAGCACCTGGTGTGGAGCCGGGCCGACCGGATCGTCTTCACCAACGCGAACCAGCTCGAGTACATGATCGGGCTGATCCCCGACCCGCAGCTGCGGCGCCGGGCCCGGGAGCGCGCCGCCGTCGCGCACCACCCGACGCTGCCGCCACGGTTCTACGAGCTCGACCGAGCCGACCAGGAGCTCGAGACGGACCGGATCAACATCGGCTACTTCGGCAACTTCGACGGCAAGCAGAGCCCCGTGGACGTCGTGCGCGGCATCTCGGCGCTGGACATGAACCTGCGTCGTCGCCTCGCGCTGCACATCTACACGAACGACACGGAGAAGCTGGACGAGTACATCGAGGCCCTCGATGTGGCTGACTGCGTCCGGGCGCACCCGTTCCTGCCGTTCCTGCAGTTCCTCGAGCTCTCGACGCGGATGGACCTGTTGCTCATCGTCGACCATCCGTTGGCCACGGACGCGGACAACAATCCCTTCCTGCCGCCCAAGTGGGGCGACTTTGCAGGCAGCGGCACGCCCGTCTGGGGACTTTTGGAGGAGTCGAGCGTGCTGTCGGCGATGGACCCCGAGGCCATTCGGTTTCGCACGCCGATCGAGCAGTCCACGGCCGCCGCTCAGCTGTTGAGCCAACTCGCCCGAGGGGTCATCACCCTCTGAGGCGCGGCCAGCCTGCCGCGCTCAGCCCCGACCGAGGATGGTCTCGACGAGCCGGCCTTCCGTCTTCGCGACCGAGAACAGGTCGGCCATCTCCTCCCGGGCACCGGCAGCCCGCTCGCTCCGTCCCTCGCGGTTGGCCTCGATGATGTCTGCCGCCTCCGCAGCGGTGCCGAAGACGAACCGCTCGGGAAACAGCCGGTGGGCCGCCGTCAGTCGTGCGAAGACTGGCCACTCGCGGACCACCGGAACCGCGCCGGAGGCGACACCCTCCAGGACACCGACGGGGCAGGACTCGCGCAGGCTCGTGCTGAGAATGTAACCGACGTCGCGGAGGTGCGTGGGCAGCCGCCTCGTGAACCCGGCGTACTCGATCGCATCGACGACGTCGGGCTCGAGGGCCCGATGCATGAACTCGCTGCCGTGGCGGTCCATGTGCTCGGCCTGGGTGTGGCCGAAGTCAGCACCGATGAGCTTGAGCCGCCACCGCTCGTCGCGTTGACGCAGCCTCGCGAGGACCTCGAGAGCGAGTACGGGGTCCTTGACGTGCTGCCCCCATCCCACCAGGCCAAGGGTCCACTCCGCCGACTGCGACTTCGTTGTATCGAACTTCTCGGTGACGATCCGGTTCGTCACGACCCGGACGTCAAGGAACTCGACGCGTGCGCCCAGCACCGCACGGAAGACATCGCGAATGTGGGGGCTCACCGCGATCACGGCGTCAACGGCCGACCAGTCGATCAGATGGATCGGGCCGGACAGGACGTCGACACTGTGGATGCGGATCACGAGGCGGACGTCTCGTGGGACGAGCAGCGAGGCCCACACCGCGCCCTTGTCCGCCCAATCAGCGATGACGACGTCAGCGTCCCGCAACAGCACGGCACTCTCGGGATCGATGGTCTCCGCCGTCGAGCGGTCAGCCTCGAGTCGCATGCGGACGCTCATGCCGAGGCTCATTCCCCTGAACTCGGGCTGGTCGAGCGCGACAACCTGCACCTGGCAGCCCGGCTCGGCCTCCAGCGCTCGAATCATCGACGCGGCGTGATGGGCGTAGCTGCCAGGCAGTACCACAACCCTGGGTTGTGGGCTTCGCTCCGGGGCGCGGGTCGATCCCGAGGCGGTTCGGGACGCCTCTTCGGCCACCATGCGCTGCCAGAAACCGACTGGGCGTAGCGGCCCAAGAAAATCTTCCGGCTCGTCCACCAGCGGGCTTCGCTCGGTCGCTGTGTGCAACTGCTGGTGAAAGAGCAGCGACATGCCGCGCACTGCGAACCAGGAACCGCCTTCGAGGTCACCCTCATCCAGGCATCGATCAGCGATGGCCAGAAGGTCGGAGACCACCTCCTCGAAGTCCGAGGGGAGCTCACCATCATCGGCAAGGGCCAGGTACATCCGGAGACCTCGCTGCGCCGCCTTCTCATCTGGCACGGGGGGAAAGTAGCTGTCGAACAGATCCATGGCGTCGAGCAGCACGGCGGCTTCACCTCTTCGTCCCGACTGGGTCAGTCGGCCGGCGAGGAGACGCAGCGGCGT
>DASUQN010000099.1:0-2559 GCA_036280515.1 Intrasporangium sp.
CGCCGCTCGAGATCGGCCCTGGTCTCCGTGTCGCCGTCAAAGCACCGCATCATCTGGCGCACCGCATCCATCAGGTCGCGGGTCGCTCCAAACACGTGGTCACGGGTGAGCGGGTGTCCATCCCCGGTCTGCCACCCAGCGATCGACAGGGTCCGGCACACGGTGTCCTCGACGGTCCACGGAGCGTCCCACCTGTCCCGGCCCAACCCTCCGCCACCGGCGACCGCGAGCAGCCTAAGTCCCCCGGCTACCTTCTCGAAGTCCTCCCCCTCGAGCGCCAACCGCTGGAGCACCTCCTCCAGCAGCGCCATCGGGTCGTCGAGCAGGCGTCGACCGCGCGCCGTGACGTGGAGGCGGCCCTTGGCCTTGCGGATGAGCCCAAAGCGTTGACTCCGCTCGCGCAGGTCGAGCACCGGCCACGTCTGGTCCTCGCGGTTGCCCTTGCCGATCCACTCCTCCTCGAGCCGCGCCTCGTGATAGATCGTCTCGACAACTCGTGGGGGCAGGTACCCGGCCGCCGTGAGCTCGAGCTCGTCGCGGACCGCGTCGAGAAGCACGCGGTAAGGCGTCATCAGCGCGGTCGCCTCCTCCGCCGTGAAGCTGATCGGCTCGTCCCAGCCGGGCGCAGCCAGCCAGTCGTCGATCTCGAAACGCGCGGCCGTGGGCAGTCGACTGATCACCTGGGTCACCTCGACCGGCAGGCCCCCGAGCGCCGTCTCGGTGTCGCGTGGTGCAAGCTGCGCAAGGGCGGCGTTCACCACGTCGAGGTCGAAGTCATCCGGGTGCCAACCGTCGGGCAGCCAGCTGCGCATCTCCTCGCCGGTCAGCCCGTTGTCGAACTCGTGCGCGTCGTGACCGCCCGCCCGCAGCCACGCGGCCACCTCCTCGTAGCCGCCGACCCCGCCCACGTCCTCGGGCGGGCACGCTCGCTCGCCCGACAGGCAGACGAGGGGGTATGCCGCTGAGCTCGCCCCCGCTGCCCCGCTCGGTCCCGACGTGGCGGGGTCGGGCAGCGGGTCGACGGACTCCAGCTGCAGGGTGTGGGTCCAGCCGTCGCCGAAGTCGTACTCGTAGGTGAGGGTGTCGCCGGGGTCGTGCAGCACCTGGTCGAGGCGCGCATCCGTCTCGAGCGTGCCCTCGTCGCCCTCGCTGACGTCGAACTCGGTGATGAAGTAAGGGCTCCGGTACGGGTCACCCAGGGAGAAGTGGTGCAGGTGCGAGTCGGTCCAGCCCATGACCTGCTGCACCGCGTCGTGGACCTCGCCGAGGTCGAGGACGCCCGGGATCGTGAACCGGCGCCAGACCTCTGGCTTCGTGCCCCGGAGTGAGATCCGGATGGTCAGGAGCACCGGCTCGACGGGCGGATCCGGCAGGTGGATGGGTGGATTGCGTCGGTCATGGGGCTGGCTCATCCGACTCCTCGGCTCGTCGTGTCGGCCCGACGCTACGCGATGCTGGCGGCACGGTCGCCTCTTCATCGGTGTGGACCCAGCCGAACGTGGGGATGCGACTGCGGCACTGCTCGCTCTCACTGAGCAGTGCCGCAGTCCTCCCCTGGCCCCCCTCAGGTGGTCATTCGTGAGGGTTGGTGACGAAGTCTCCGCGCTCGCGGATGTTGTCGGCCGGAGCCGTGCTGGCCGTCCACAGTGACCCGTCGGCTGCGGAGCTGAGCACAGCCATGCCCGAGACCTCGGCGTGCTTGGCCAGGTAGCCGTTCGACTTCGCGCCGATGCCACCGCGGACCTCGAAGAGGACCGAAGTGGAACCGAGCAGGCCATAGGCGTTGCGCGCGATGCCGGGGGTCGAGGTGCTCGGGTACCGCGTGATGTTGGCGTAGCCGTACTGCTCGAGCGACGTCAGCATGACCGAGACGGCGCGCTTGGACATGGTGATCGTCTCGGCGAACTCGTCTGCGATGCCGAGACGCTCGGCTTCCTCGGTGGCGTTGGGCCACATGATCGAGCCAGTGATGAGCCGACCGTCGTCGTCGACGTACGAACCCTGGTGGTGGAAGTCGACGACAACGGAGGGCTGACGCTCATCCCAGAGCAGCCGCATGGCCACCGCCTCCGGCACCGGGTTCTCCGTGTCGGCGCCCGGCTTGTACGGGTGGTCGTAGGCGCTGGCGCCGTAGGAGTGGTAGCGGTTGATGTCGTAGCCACGACCGGCGAGGTAGAACTCGCAGAAGGCGGTGCAGGTGGGATCCCAGTTCTGCCGCCACGGCGTGGTGCTGCCTCGGGAGTCGACGACGTCACCGTCGAACCCGTCGACATTGACTCGAGGCACGATGGTGACCGTCAGCGCATTTCGAATCTCCTTGGCCTGCTTGGAGTTCCCGGCCAAGGTCCGCACAATCGCCAGCATGCCCTCACTGACGACGTACTCGTCACCGTGCTGGTTGGCGATGAACATGACGTCCACCGGCCCCGAGCCGATGGTGGCGACTGGGATGTCGCGGCCGAGGTTCGACTGGAGCGGCGCCGGCGCGACGTCGACGGCGCCGCCCGAGCTCGTCTCGATGGATCTCAGGGTCTTCCACAGCTGCTCGTAGCTGTGGAT
>DASUQN010000100.1:0-2752 GCA_036280515.1 Intrasporangium sp.
CCTACGGTGGGACGCATGGCTCTGGCGACCTACAAGGACCTCTGCATCGACGCCTCGGACGCCCCGGCGCTCGCGGCCTTCTGGGCTCCTCTCCTCGGCTGGGAGGCGCACGTGCACGACGACGGCGACGCAAGTCTTCGCCGAGGCAACGCGGTCAATGAGGTCGGCGACGTGATGGTGTGGGTCAACCAGGTGCCCGAGCCGGTGACCGTGAAGAACCGACTCCACATCGACCTCAACGCCACATCCCTCGAGCCGGCCCTCGTCGGTGGCGCGGTCGTCGTCGACGACAGCCAGCGCTGGACCGTGATGCGGGACCCAGACGGCCAGCTGTTCTGCGTCTTCGTCCGCGACCAGCCGGTAGAGCGGCCCTTCTACGAGCTCGTCTGGGACGTGACGGGCGGTGTCGAAGAGTGCCGGCGGCTCGCGGACTGGTGGGCGCGGGTGCTCGGCGTCACGGCACAGCACGACTCAGAGTCCAGCTGGCTCGAGCACGTGCCCGGCGCCCCCTTCGAGGTGATGGACTTCGGGCCCGTGCCCGAGGCCAAGACGACGAAGAACCGGGTGCACATCGACGTGACCACCGCGTCCGTCGACGGTCTCGTCCGGGCAGGCGCGACGCGCCTGCGCAGGAAGGGCGAGGACAACCTCAGGTGGGACGTACTTGCCGATCCAGCCGGCAACGAGTTCTGCGCGTTCACGCCCGACTGAGCCCAGCGGCATACGGAATCCCTTGCGGAGACATTGGAGGAGTGGTCAGCGCACGCCCGCGCGGAGCATCTGCGGGACGACGAACTCCCCCGGGAACTCGGCGAGCTCCCGCACGAGGTCGGCCAGCGCGTCGATGGAGCGGGACACGCCGCTGTAGGACCCGTCGAGCCGGATCGGCCGGCACAGGATGCGCGTACCGGCGTTGCGGATGACGATCTCGTTCTCCGGCGCGCGGTCCGCGTTGCAGTGCACGAGCAGGCCGGTCGGGATTCCCATGGCCGAGGTGTACGCGACGAGGTTGAGGTAGTCGCGGGAGGCGAGATAGCCGTCGGCACCCATCGAGTAGGTCGCGTCGCCGACGAGCACGACCTGTGAGCCCCGGCGCACGATGAGGTCCGGCGCCATGGTGACCGCCCGCCCCTCATCGAGCCACACGTCCTCGTCTGCGTCGATCCGCAGGTCGGGCGCGAGTCGGTGGTCGAGCTCCTGGACGATCCACCGCCGGAAGAGGTCGTCCATGTCCACCATCAGGCTGTGGGCCTGCTGGTCCCCCGCCTCGTGGGACAGGGACATCGCCTGGAGGACGAGCCGCGACAGGCGCATCGCATCGGCGTAGTGCTCGTTGAGCCGGGTGATGGGCACCGGCACGGCGTGCCTGGTCGCCGGCGTGTCCGAGACGCCGTCGAACCGCCCCAGGACCCGCAACGCCTCGCGACGCACCTCCGGCGCGAGCTGCGGCCAGGCCAGCATCGCCTGGAGCGTGCAACGGAAGAGCTGGTTCTCCAGGATGTCGGACGTGAAGTCGTCATACCGACACTGCGGCTCCGATGCCGTCCAGGGGCGGCGCGCGAACTCCTCGACGAGCAGGCGCCCGCGTATGGTCCGGAGCTTCTCCTCGCGCCCCACGTAGCCGTGCACGAGGCCGCGCATCGTCGCTGCGTCGATGAGCCGGATCGCGAAGTACGCGACGCCGTCGATGAGCTCGTCCGTGTCGGACCACGTGACCTGCTCATGCTCGAACTGCTCGGCCGACACACCGGCGCTCAGCATCGCGAAGAAGTTGGCGACCGACACCCGGGGCATGACCCGCACCACGAGACCCGGGACCGCCAGGGCGCCGACCCAGCTCGTCGCCCCGATCGTCACGACGTCAGGGTCGGCCGTCGCGTGGATGACCAGCCGCTCGCCGGCGGCTGCGACCAGGGCACCGCGCGTCTCCCGGTCGAGCCGGACCGGGCCCGATCGACCGTGCTCCGGGATCGGCGGGAGCTCGATCGTCATGTCGCGGACGGGCGGTGGGCGGCGGACGGGATCGCGAGGTCGAACTGTCCGTACCGGGCCCGGACGTTCTCCCAGCGGAACTGGGCGAGCTCGTGCTCCCGGCCGTAGAGCTGGTCCTCGATGAACGGGTACACGTTGTAGTCCCAGATCCGGCGCAGCGTCGCCTCTTCGCCGTCGAGGCCCGGGCGCATGAAGTACGAGTGGCCGATCTGCAGGTGCGGCCCGCGGAGCGCGCGGCGCAGGTCCTCGTTGACCCGGTCCACGAGGTCGGCGACCCAGACCGGGCCGTCGTGCGCCTCGAGCCAGCGGCGGAGCAGCCCCTCCATCGGGCCGTCATGCGGCATGAAAGGCACGAAGTCGAACCGTCGGCGCAGCGCAGCGTCGACGAGCGCGATGGAGCGGTCCGCCGTGTTCATCGTGCCGATGAAGTACAGGTTCGGGGGCAGCTCGAAGCCCTCGTCGGGCCGGTAGGACGTCTTGACGGAGTGCGACCGGTACTCGAGGAGGAACAGGAGCTCGCCGAAGACGCGGGGCAGGTTGGCCCGGTTGATCTCGTCGATGATCATGATGTGCGGCGTCAGCGGGTCCGCCTCCGCGGCCTCCGCCAGGAGCGCCAGCGGACCCTTGCGCAGCTCGTAGACCATCTGCCCCTGGTGGTCGATCTGCGGCCGAAAGCCCTCGAAGAAGTCCTCGTAGGAGCTGCTCGGGTGGAACTGGACGATGTCGCGCTTGGCCGGGTCCGGCTGCAGGGCCTGGGCGA
>DASUQN010000101.1:0-2295 GCA_036280515.1 Intrasporangium sp.
GCCGTCGTCTTCCCCGTGCCGCCCTTGCCTGTGACGACGTGCAGCCGGACGCGCTCCCAGGTGCGCGCACCGGCCGCCTCGGAGGCGGTCGCACTCGCAGTCGTCACACCCGCACTCTATTGCCGCATCGCGGCAGCCTCACCTACGGCGGGTAGAAGTCACAAAGGGAACCCGGGGTTCTCGCGTTGGAGTCAACCCGGGGGAGCGAAGCTGCTGAGGGCGGCGAGGACGCGGGGCCAGGCCGGGCTGTCGGGGTCGATGCCGGAGTAATGGCCGGAGTCGGGGATCACGTCGAGCCTGACGTCGCCACCGAGCCGTCGGGCCTCGCGAACATAGGCGGCGGTGACCGAGACCGGGACCTCGCGGTCGAGCGCTCCGTGCACGAGCCGGACCGGAACCCGGGGCGGCAGGGCACTCATCGGGTCCGCCTCACGCCAGGCATCGACCTCGACGGCAGGGTCCCCGAGGAAGTCCCGAGCCGCATCCGCTCCGAGATGGAGTCGGTCCGTCGCGGTCAGATCAACGCAGCCGGCGAGGACCACGACGCCAGCGAGACGCTTCGCCCAGGGATGGTTCGCGGCCCAGGCGACGAGGTGCCCGCCGGCGGAGTGGCCCATGAGGACGAGCGGTCCGGGCAGGTCCGGGTCGGTCTCGACGGCGGCCACCAGGGCAGCGATGTCGTCGAACGTCCCGGGCCAGCCGCCGGCCGGCATCCCAGCACGGCGGTACTCACCGACTGCGACGTGCCAGCCCGCCTCGGCCAACCCCGCTGCCTGGGCGGCCGCGTGCGACCGGTCATAGGACGCCCGCCAGAACCCGCCATGCACCACCAGCGCCGTGCCCCTGTGGACGGCGGGGCCACTCGAGGCGTGGGAAGGGCGGGAGGACGGGAACCGCACGTCGTAGACCTGGGCGGGCTCAGCGGCATACGGCCTCGTGTCGTGCGGCGGGGGAGCCGGCCTCGTGAGGACGTCATCCGCGTGCGGGTCCATGCGGTCATGGTGCCAGCGGGGCGCCGAAGTAGGGTGAGGGCCATGACCACGTGGGAGTACCTCACCGCCCCTCTGCTCATCCACAACACGAAGCAGATCCTCGACAACTTCGGCGCTGACGGCTGGGAGCTCGTCCAGATCGTGCCAGGACCGGACGGCACGAGCCTCGTTGCGTACTTCAAGCGACCCAAGGGGGCCTGAGCCGTGTCGACCGTCGAAGAGCGCCTGTCCGACCTCGGCCTGACCGTCCCTGAGGTCGTCGCACCGGTTGCGGCCTATGTGCCTGCTCTGCGCAACGGCAACCTCGTGTTCACGTCCGGCCAGCTGCCGATGCGAGATGGCAACCTGGAAGCGACCGGCAAGGTCGGCGATGGCCACGGGCTCGTCGCGGCGTCCGATGCCAAGGAGCTCGCTGCGCTCTGCGCCCTCAACGCGATCGCTGCGATCAAGTCCGTCGTCGGCGACCTCGAGAAGGTCACCCAGGTGGTCAAGGTCGTCGGGTTCGTGGCGAGCGACCCGGGCTTCACCGGCCAGCCGGCCGTCATCAACGGCGCGAGCGAGCTGCTCGGCACGGCGTTCGGCGACAAGGGGGCGCACGCGCGGAGCGCGGTCGGCGTCGCGGCCCTGCCGCTCGACGCCCCGGTGGAGGTCGAGGTCACCGTCTCCGTCGCAGATTGAGCAGCGTCATGACGTCCCCCTCCGAGCGCCGACCGGCGCGCTACTTCCCGATCACCCGGCTGAGCGGGGTCAGCGAGCTCGCGCTCCGGTGGCTCGGGGGCGAGCGGTGGGAGGAGGCCACGCCGCGACAGGCGAGCACGGTCATGCTCGTCCGCGACGGCGAGCGCGGGCCTGAGGTGTTCATGCTCAAGCGCGTGTCGGGGATGGCGTTCGCGCCGAGCATGCACGTCTTTCCGGGCGGCGGGGTCGACGCGCGAGACGCCGAAGCGGGGCTCCCGTGGGCCGGCCCGTCACCGGCGGAGTGGGCGGAGCGGCTCGGTTGCACGCCGGCCGAGGCGCAGATGTACGTGGCCGCCGCTGTCCGTGAGGTGTTCGAGGAGGTGGGCGTCCTGCTGGCCAGCCCGTCCACGACCGGGCCGCTCGTCGACCCGCACGACGAGACGTGGACTGGAGTCCGCGAGCGTCTCGTCACCCGGGAGCTGTCCCTCGCCGAGGTCCTCCTCGAGCGTGACCTCGTCCTGCGCTCGGACCTCATTGTGGCCAAGTCACACTGGCTCACACCGGTGTTCGAGCCGAGGCGGTTCGACACGTGGTTCTTCGCGGCCGTGATGCCCGAGCACCAGGT
>DASUQN010000102.1:0-5813 GCA_036280515.1 Intrasporangium sp.
CGGACCCGCAAGGCACACAAGGAAAGCGACAAGCTCATCGTGCGTCGCCGTCGTACTGGCAAGAAGCGCTGACAAGGAGCCTTTGGAATGCCTCGTAGCCTGAAGAAGGGCCCCTTCATCGACGACCACCTGCAGAAGAAGGTGGACGCCCAGAACGAAGCGGGCACGAAGAACGTCATCAAGACCTGGTCGCGCCGTTCGGTCATCAGCCCGGACATGCTCGGTCACACCTTCGCCGTCCACGACGGCCGCAAGCACGTCCCGGTGTTCGTCACCGAGTCGATGGTCGGCCACAAGCTCGGCGAGTTCGCCCCGACCCGCACGTTCAAGGGTCACGTGAAGGACGACAAGAAGGGTCGTCGTCGCTGATGGCCACTGCAACGCCCCAAACCAAGGAAACCGTCATGGAAGCCAAGGCTTCGGCGCGGCACGTCCGTGTCAGCCCGCAGAAGGCTCGCCGCGTCGTGGACCTGATCCGCGGCAAGGCCGCCACCGACGCCGTCACGACGCTGACGTTCGCGCCCCAGTCGGCCTCCGACCCGGTGAAGAAGGTGCTCGAGAGCGCCATCGCCAACGCCCGGTTCAAGGCGGACCGCGAGTCGGTGGCCTTCGACGAGCGCAACCTCGTCGTCAGCGCCGCCTTCGTGGACGAGGGCCCGACCATGAAGCGCTTCCGTCCGCGTGCCCAGGGCCGCGCCGGTCGCATCAACAAGCGCACGAGCCACATCACCGTGATCGTGTCCCAGCTCGAGAAGAAGGGAGCCCGCTGATGGGTCAGAAGGTCAACCCCCATGGCTTCCGTCTGGGCATCACCACCGACCACAAGAGCCGCTGGTTCGCTGACTCGACCAAGGCCGGGCAGCGCTACCGCGACTACGTGAAGGAAGACGTCGCGATCCGCCGCCTCATGGAGACCGGCATGGAGCGCGCCGGTATCGCCAAGGTCGAGATCGAGCGCACGCGTGACCGCGTCCGCGTCGACATCCACACCGCGCGTCCCGGGATCGTCATCGGCCGCCGCGGCGCCGAGGCCGACCGCATCCGCGGCGAGCTCGAGAAGCTCACCGGCAAGCAGGTCCAGCTCAACATCCTCGAGGTGAAGAACCCCGAGGTGGACGCCCAGCTCGTCGCCCAGGGCATCGCCGAGCAGCTCTCGGCCCGAGTCTCCTTCCGCCGCGCCATGCGCAAGGGCATGCAGTCCGCGCAGCGCGCCGGCGCAAAGGGCATCCGGGTCCAGGTCTCCGGCCGCCTCAACGGCGCCGAGATGAGCCGGACCGAGTTCTACCGCGAGGGCCGCGTCCCGCTGCACACGCTTCGCGCCAACATCGACTACGGCTTCTACGAGGCCCGCACGACGTTCGGCCGGATCGGCGTCAAGGTGTGGATCTACAAGGGTGACCTGACGGCCAAGGAGCTCGCGGCCCAGCAGGCCGCCGCCCCGCGCCCGTCGCGTGGCCCGCGCCGGGACGGCGATGGTCGTCCGAACCGCGCCCGCCGTGGTGACCGCACCGAGGCCGCCGCTCCCCGTGAGACGGCTGCCCCTGAGTCCACGGTGAGCGCCGAGGCTGCTGCCCCGGCCCCCACCGAGAATGAGCAGGCCTGACCATGTTGATTCCCCGTCGAGTCAAGCACCGCAAGCAGCACCACCCGGGCCGCTCGGGCGCTGCCAAGGGTGGCACGCAGATCGCCTTCGGCGACTACGGCATCCAGGCTCTCGAGCCGGCCTACGTGACGAACCGTCAGATCGAGTCCGCTCGTATTGCGATGACCCGCTACATGAAGCGTGGTGGAAAGGTGTGGATCAACATCTACCCGGACCGTCCGCTGACGAAGAAGCCGGCCGAGACCCGGATGGGTTCCGGCAAGGGTTCGCCGGAGTGGTGGGTCGCCAACGTCAAGCCGGGCCGGGTCATGTTCGAGATCTCGGGCGTGACCGAGCCGGTGGCCCGTGAGGCGATGCGTCTCGCGATGCACAAGCTCCCGATGAAGTGCCGGTTCGTGGCACGTGAAGGCGGTGACATCTGATGGCAGTGGGTACCAAGGACCTGGCTTCCGAGCAGCTGCGTGGCCTGGACGACGACCGCCTCGCCGACGCGTTGCGCAAGTCCAAGGAGGAGCTGTTCAACCTCCGGTTCCAGTCGGCCACCGGGCAGCTGGACAACCACGGCCGCCTGCGCGCCGTCAAGAAGGACATCGCGCGGATCTACACCGAGATGCGTGAGCGCGAGCTCGGCATCGGCTCGCCCCCCGCCGCTCCACGCGCCGACCAGGCCGACGAGTCCGCCGAGACGACGGACGAGGCGGACACGAAGGCTGAGAAGGCTGAGAAGAAGGCCGCGAAGGCCGAGAAGAAGTCGGCCAAGAAGGCTGAGGCGGCTGACGAGGAGGCCCAGGCATGAGCGAGCAGACCAACGCGAAGACCAGCGAGCGCAACGACCGCAAGTCCCGCCAGGGGTACGTGGTGAGCGACAAGATGGACAAGACCGTGGTCGTCGAGGTGGAGGACCGCGTCAAGCACGCCCTCTACGGCAAGGTCATCCGCCGCACCAGCAAGGTGAAGGCGCACGACGAGAAGAACGAGGCCGGCGTCGGCGACCGCGTGCTCATCATGGAGACGCGCCCGCTCTCCGCGACGAAGCACTGGCGCATCGTCGAGATCCTCGAGAAGGCCAAATAACCCACGGGGGGTTCGGCCCTGGCGGGCCTGCCCCCCCGTGCACCCCCCAAAGGCCCGCTCGGCTCAGGTGGGAGTGCACGTCAGCCAAGCAGCATTCGGACAGAACCTCTCACGTATGCCGCTGGGCTTGGCCCCATACAGAACGTTTCCATTTGGTTCGGCAAGGCTCTCGAAAAGAAATCGCGCTGAGCGCGAATTCTTTTCGAGAGAACCAGCACGACGACAGGAGTTAGACAGTGATTCAGCAGGAGTCGCGAGTGCGCGTCGCCGACAACACCGGTGCCAAGGAGCTCCTTTGCATCCGTGTTCTCGGTGGTTCGGGACGTCGGTACGCCGGCATCGGCGACACCATCGTCGCCACCGTCAAGGACGCCATCCCGGGCGGCAACGTCAAGAAGGGTGATGTCGTCAAGGCGGTCATCGTCCGCACGGTCAAGGAGCGTCGCCGCGCCGACGGTTCCTACATCAAGTTCGACGAGAACGCTGCGGTGATCCTCAAGCCCGACGGTGACCCCCGCGGGACCCGCATCTTCGGCCCGGTCGGCCGTGAGCTGCGCGAGAAGAAGTTCATGAAGATCATCTCGCTCGCGCCGGAGGTGCTGTGAACATGGCTGCGAACAACAAGCAGAGCATGAAGATCAAGAAGGGTGACCTCGTCCAGGTCATCTCCGGACGCAGCCAGAAGAACGGCGGCGACCGGGGCAAGCAGGGCAAGGTCATCGCGGTCTACCCGGAGACCCAGCGCGTGCTGGTCGAGGGCATCAACCGCGTCACCAAGCACATCAAGGCCGGCGCCACCGCTCGTGGTACCCGGACCGGTGGCCTGACCCACACCGAGGCCGCGATCCACGTGAGCAACGTGGCCATCGTCGACCCGGAGACGAAGAAGCCGACGCGCATCAGGACGCGCGTCGAGACCGTCGAGCGCGGTGGCCGCCAGAAGGCGTCCCGCGTCCGTGTCGCGGTCACGTCGGACAAGGACCTCTGAACATGAGTGAGAACGAGACCACGACCACTACTGCGGTGCTGACCAAGCCTCGCCTCAAGCAGCGCTACCAGGACGAGATCAAGGCCTCGCTCACGGAGCAGTTTGGCTACGGCAACGTCATGCAGGTGCCCGGGGTCGTCAAGGTCGTCGTCAACATGGGTGTCGGTGACGCCGCCAAGGACAGCAAGCTCATCGAGGGCGCGATCCGCGACCTCATGGACATCACCGGCCAGAAGCCGGTCGTGACCAAGGCTCGCAAGTCGATCGCCCAGTTCAAGCTGCGTGAGGGCATGCCGATCGGCGCGCACGCGACCCTTCGGGGCGACCGGATGTGGGAGTTCCTCGACCGCCTCGTGTCGATCGGTCTTCCGCGTATCCGCGACTTCCGTGGCCTGTCGCCGAAGCAGTTCGACGGCCGCGGCAACTACACGTTCGGTCTGACCGAGCAGTCGATGTTCCACGAGATCGACCAGGACAAGATCGACCGCGTCCGGGGCATGGACATCACCGTGGTCACCACGGCGACCAACGATGACGAGGGTCGCGCGCTGCTCAAGGCGCTCGGCTTCCCCTTCAAGGAGAACTGACATGGCCAAGACCGCGCTGATCAACAAGGCGAACCGGAAGCCGAAGTTCAAGGTCCGCGCGTACACCCGCTGCCAGAAGTGCGGACGCCCGCACTCGGTGTACCGCAAGTTCGGCCTCTGCCGCATCTGCCTTCGCGAGATGGCTCACGCGGGCGAGCTGCCGGGCGTGACCAAGAGCTCCTGGTGACCTCGGATCCCGATCCGAGCAGCCACACCCACCAACCCAAGAGAACCTCTGACACCGTAGGTCGGCTCGACTCATCGAGCCTGCGAGGCACGAGCCGAGTCGAAACCCCGGTGAGGAAGGGCGGAGAGCCCACATGACCATGACTGACCCCATTGCGGACATGCTGACCCGTGTGCGGAACGCCAACTCGGCGCACCACGACACGGTCTCCATGCCGTACTCAAAGCTGAAGAAGAACATCGCCGAGATCCTCGAGGCCGAGGGCTACATCGCCTCCTGGAAGATCGAGGAGGCGGAGGTCGGCCAGACGCTGACGATCGACCTCAAGTACGGCCCGAACCGCGAGCGCTCCATCGCCGGTGTTCGCCGAGTGAGCAAGCCTGGTCTGCGCGTCTACGCCAAGTCGACGAACCTGCCCAGGGTTCTCGGTGGCCTCGGCGTCGCGATCCTTTCGACGTCGAGCGGTCTGCTGACCGACCGGCAGGCACACGAGAAGGGCGTGGGTGGGGAAGTCCTCGCCTACGTCTGGTGAGGAGGCACTGACATGTCGCGAATCGGACGACTCCCTGTCTCCATCCCCTCTGGGGTCGACGTCACCGTCGACGGCCAGGACGTCTTGGTGAAGGGGCCCAAGGGCGAGCTCTCGCTCACTGTGCCGGCCCCGATCACCGTCGAGCAGGCGGATGGAACCCTCGAGGTCAAGCGGCCGAACGACGAGCGCGAGGCGCGCTCGCTCCACGGCCTGACCCGCTCGCTCCTGAACAACATGGTTGTCGGTGTCACCGAGGGCTATGAGAAGAAGATGGAGATCTACGGCACGGGTTACCGTGTCGCGGCGAAGGGCTCGGACCTCGAGTTCTCGCTCGGGTACTCCCACACCATCCTCGTCAAGGCGGAGAACGGGATCAGCTTCGCCGTCGAGAACCCGACGCGCTTCTCGGTGCAGGGCATCGACAAGCAGCGCGTCGGCGAGGTCGCCGCGAACATCCGCAAGCTGCGCAAGCCCGACCCGTACAAGGGCAAGGGCGTTCGCTACGCGGGCGAGCAGATCCGTCGCAAGGTTGGAAAGGCCGGTAAGTAAGCCATGGCAATGATCATCAAGCGCGGCAAGACCGCGGCTGCCGCCCGCATCCGTCGCCAGGTGCGCGGTCGCAAGAGGATCGCCGGCACCGCGGCCCGTCCGCGCCTCGTCGTCTCCCGTTCGAGCCGGCACCTGTATGTCCAGGTCGTCGACGACACCGTCGGCAAGACCGTCGCGTCCGCCTCGACGATGGAGGCCGACCTGCGCACCTTCGAGGGCGACAAGACCGCCAAGGCCAAGAAGGTCGGCGAGCTCGTCGCGGCCCGCGCCAAGAGCGCCGGGATCGAGGCCGT
>DASUQN010000103.1:0-3508 GCA_036280515.1 Intrasporangium sp.
TCAACGACCACGAGCCGGTCTCGGGCGCCAAGGTCACGATGACCCCGTCCACTGGCGCGCCCGTGACGGTGACCACCGGGGCCGACGGCACGTTCTCGAAGGTGCTCTTCCTCGGCACCTACGACGTCGCGGTCACGGCAACGAACTACGTCGGCGAGTCCACCGAGGTCACGTTCGACGAGGACGGTGACACCGCGGAGTTCAGTCCTGCTCTCAAGACCGGGATCGCAGAGATCACCGGTGCGACGAGCTACGACTGGGGAGTCCTCGGAGCCGGCGACACGCGGACGGAGACGTTCACGGTCAAGAACACCGGTTCGGCGCCGCTCGAGTTCTCGGTCGCCGAGTCCGGTCGCAAGACCGCGTCTTCGGCAGCACGCCCGGCCGTCCTGAGCGGCAAGGCGGTCAAGGCCGCGACGAAGGACGACCGGAGCGCTACGACGGCCAAGGGCCTCTACACGAAGGACCAGGTGGCGGCGCAGAAGAGCCTCGCAGCGGCTCCGAACGCAGACGGCGACGTGCTCGCGTCATGGGCGACCGGGCTCGACGTCGCCTGGGGCGTCGGATACGACGGCGATGTCTGGCTCTCCGATGCCACGGCGATCACCAACAACCGGTTCACCACGGCGGGTGCCCTGCAGGCCAGCTACCCGGCAGGGTGGGGCGGCTCGTGGAGCGGCGACCTCGCCCTCAACGGCCGGACTGGCGAGATGTGCCAGGTGAACGTCGGCGGTGACAACGCGATCGTCTGCTTCGACCCCGCGACCGGGGCCGAGAGCAGCCGCATCTCGGGGTCGCCGTGGACCGGCATCTCACAGCGCGGCCTGGCCTACAACGCAGCCGACGACGTCTTCTACATCGGCGGCTGGAACGAGGGGATCATCTACACGGTGGCGGGCACGACCCACGCGACGCCGGGTGCCACCCTCTCGAGCTGTGAGCCGGCCGAGCCAGGTATCGCCGGTCTGGCCTACAACAACACGTCCGACACGATCTGGATGGTGCCGAGCGCCGCGACGACGGTCTTCTACCAGCTGTCGCCGGCGGACTGCTCGACCCTCAAGACGGTGGCCTACCCGACGAACGACTCCTTCCCGGGTTCCGGGCTCGAGTCCGACGTCTCCGGCCACCTGTGGACGGCGAACCAGGTCGACGGCAAGGCCTACCTCGTCGACGTGGGCGACCCGGAGAACACCGACCTCGCGTGGCTCGCGGTCGACCCGACCGAGGCGACCATCGCGGTCGGCGAGACGAAGACCTTCACGGTCAACGTCGACGCCTCCCTCGGTGAGCCCGGGGTCTGGGAGGGCGCTCTCGTGATCAGCACGGGCGCCGGCCGGGTCCGGGCGGTCAACGTCCCGGTCAAGGTCGTCATCTCCGCCTACCAGGTCGGTGTCAACGCGGGCGGCAACGCCCTGGACGCCTCCGACCTGTTCAAGTGGAAGGCCGACCAGGGGCACGTCGACGGCGGCTGGGGCTACCTCGGCACCAGCAGCAAGGCCGAGACGACGAGGAAGGCGATCGCCGGCACGCCGGACCAGACGCTCTTCCAGTCGCGCCGCGTCGGCGGCCTCACCTACCAGTTCGACGACGCCCCCGCCGGGACGTACCAGATCGAGCTTGGCTTCTCGGAGTGGACCAACACGAAGGAAGGCAAGCGTGTCTTCGACGTCAAGGTGAACGGCGACTACGCCATCGTCGGCAAGGACATCATCAGGGACGTGCCGGCCCTGACGGCGAATGTCGACACGGTGGTCGTCGAGCACGGTGGTGGCGACCTCACGGTCGAGCTCGTCCAGCGCAAGGCGATGGACAGCCCGGTCATCAACACCCTCAAGGTGCAGGAGCGCGCTGACCTGTAAGGCCAGCCGGGTTCCACTGGTCGGCCGTCGCCGGGTCCTCCGGCGGCGGTCGACCCGTTTGCCTGTGCCGTATGCCGCTGAGCTCGCTCCCAGCGCAACCCAGCTGCCAGCCCTGCCGCTCACCTCGTCGAGGGTGCAGGGCACGCCCGCAGCCCCGCCACGAGGCGGGTTCACGAGCACGTGGCGGTCGGTGAGACCCCGAGAGGCGTTCCGCCGTCCAGGCGAGCAGGTCCGCGTTCGGTCGTGAGTCCGCGTGCATCAGCCCCTCGTGGTCGCGTCCCTCGTAGGTGCGATAGTCCACGGCTGGCCCTCGGCGCAACGAGTCTGGACGAACTCAGCCTGCGAGGCCGGGCGGCGCCCGGTCAGAAGTCGATCCGCATGACGGCGCGACGCAGCGTTGGTCGACCGGTCTCGGCGAGGCCTGCCTCGGCGAAGATCCCGACCGTGCCGACGTGGAGCTCCTCGTCGATGGCGTTCGTCGTCGTCATGGGGTAGGCCTCGAGGGCTCGGGCGCCGGATCGGCGAGCGAAGTTCACGCCCGCGCGTGCGAGGGCGCGGCTGATCCCTCGTCGCCGGAAGCCGGCACGGACGAAGATGCACGTCAGGGCCCAGATGCCCGAGTCGTCCTTGTCCTCGGCGCGCCCCTCCCACGGCACCCTTTGGTTGCGGATCAGTCCCTCATAGGCCGTGCGCGGCTCGACGGCGCACCAACCCACGGGTTCACCGTCGAGGAAGGCGACCAGGCCACTGGTCGCGCCGGATCCCGGATTGCCACAGTCGGTCTGCTCGCGGAGCCGGTGCACTCGTTCCTCCACGGGGAAACCGGCAAAGGACTCCCCTCGCCGCAGCTTGTAGCGCTGGCACTGGCACCGGGAGCCCTGGCCCCTGGTGCCGAAGATGGTCTGGAGGTCCGCGCAGGCGACCTCGTTGGCTGGGATCACCACCACGGTCGCCTCGACCGATGCCCGCGCCCACGCGGTCACTTGTGGATCAGGTCTCGCCAGTTGTCCGGGACCCGGCCCCGCGGTGCGGGAGATCCTTGGTCCCTGGGTCGGCTCGTCGGCGGCGCGAGCTCCTGCCCCTCGACGAAGTCCTCCGTCCGGTAGTCGTAGAACCAGGCCTCACCCGGCTCGAAGCTGCGGATGATCGGATGCCCGGTCGCGCGGTGATGCGCCGAGGCGTGCTGGGCAGGCGACGTGTCGCAGCAGCCGATGTGGCCGCAGGCCGTACATCGCCGCAGGTGGACCCACCACCCTTCATCGGCGGCGCACTCCGCGCAACCGGTTCCGCTCGGAGGCACCGTCGGGTCGATATCGGGGACGGCCCCGGGGTTGTCGCTCATGTCGGCAGCCTACGACCCGTGCTGGGTCCAGTTCCCCCGTCGAGTCGACGCCGGGCTGGATGGCTACGCTGGGAGCGCACTGTCGACTCGCTGAAGGAGTTGCCATGAACGCCGAGGTCAACGAGGGTTCGGAGCCGGTCGCCCCGGGCCAGTGGATGACCATTCTCATTGTCGGCCTCGTCATCGGAGGTCTCGGCGTCCTCCTCGCCTTCGTCGGCGGCCAGCGCTGGTGGCGAGCGACCCACTGACTCCGCTGACCTGAGGTGTTCCGTCTCCTCGGCCTCCTCGGCGGGCTCTCCGGCGC
>DASUQN010000104.1:0-3605 GCA_036280515.1 Intrasporangium sp.
CGTCCTCGCGGAGAAGGAGGGACTGTCCGCCCAGGAGGTCACCGACAAGTACAACCGCGTCATCGCGACCGACCTGACCGACCTCGGCCTGTCCTACGACCTGTTCACCCGCACGACGACGGCGAACCACTACGCCGTCTCGCAGGAGCTGTTCACGGGGAACTGGCGCAACGGCTACATGATCGAGCAGACGACGAGGGGCGCGATCAGCCCCTCGACCGGCCGCACGCTGCCCGACCGCTACATCGAGGGGACCTGCCCGATCTGCGGCTACGGCGAGGCACGCGGCGACCAGTGCGACAACTGCGGCAACCAGCTCGACGCCGACGAGCTGATCAACCCGCGCAGCAAGATCAACGGCGAGACGCCGGAGTTCGTCGAGACGCAGCACTTCTTCCTCGACCTTCCGGCGCTCGCGGGCGCCCTGGGGGAGTGGCTCGACGGGCGGGAGGCGTCGGGGACGTGGCGGCCCAACGTCATCAAGTTCGCCCGCAACCTGCTCGACGACGTGCGGCCGCGGGCCATGACGCGTGACATCGACTGGGGCATCCCGATTCCCCTGGAGGGGTGGGAGGAGAACACCCACAAGCGGCTCTACGTCTGGTTCGACGCGGTCGTCGGCTACCTGTCCGCGTCGATCGAGTGGGCGCGCCGCATCGGGGAGCCGGAGCGGTGGCGAGAGTGGTGGAACGATCCCGAGGCGGTCTCGTACTACTTTCAGGGCAAGGACAACATCACCTTCCACGCGCAGATCTGGCCGGCCGAGCTGCTCGGCTATGCCGGGCTGGGGGACAAGGGTGGCTCCGCGGGGACGTACGGCACGTTGAGCCTGCCCACCGAGGTCGTCGCGTCGGAGTTCATGACGATGGAGGGCAAGCAGTTCTCGACCTCGCGCGGTCACGTCATCTACGTTCGTGACGTCCTCGAGCGCTATGGGCCCGACCCGCTGCGCTACTTCATCTGCGCGGCTGGGCCGGAGAACCAGGACAGTGACTTCACGTGGGCGGAGTTCGTCCAGCGCAACAACAGCGAGCTCGTCGCCGGATGGGGCAACCTGGTCAACCGCACCGCGTCGATGATCGCGAAGAACTTCGGGCAGATCCCGTCGGCGGGGGCGCTTGAGCCCGTTGACGAGGCGCTGCTCGACACCGTGCGCGGTGCCTTTGCGACGGTGGGCGGCCTCATCGAGCGGCACCGCTTCAGGCAGGGGATCGGCGAGGTGATGCGCGTCGTCGGCGAGGCGAACCGTTATGTCGCCGAGACGGAGCCGTTCAAGCTCAAGGGTGACGACGAACGGGAGCGGCTCGGGACGGTGCTCCACGTGCTGGCGCAGGCGGTCGTGTCGATCAACACGCTGACGGCTCCGTTCCTGCCGCACGGCGCCAACCGGGTGCACCGGGTCATGGGCGGGCAGGGCGAGTTCGTGCCCATGCCGGTTCTCGAGGAGGTGACCGACCTCGACGACGGACGGCCCTATCCGGTCATCACCGGCGACTACTCCGCGACGCCGCGGTGGGAGTACCAGCAGGTCGTCGCGGGTACGCCGATCGCGAAGCCGACGCCCGTCTTCACGAAGTTCGACCCGTCCGTCGTGGAGGAGGAGATCGAGCGGATGCGCCGAGAGGATGAGGCCGATGGCGAGGGCCAGGCGGACGCCGACGCCGAGGCGGACGCCAGCGGCGAGGCGGACGCCAGCGGCGAGGCGGACGCCGACCGCGAGGCGGACGCCAGCGCATGAGTCCGCACTCGTCGTCTCGGCACGGGCTGCCGACGGTCGCCCCGGATCCCCTGCCGATCGACGTGGTGGACAACCACGTCCACCTCGACATCGGTCGTGACGGCGCCGAGCCCCTGGACCTGTCGGAGGCGGTCGCGCGAGCTCGTGCGGTGGGCGTGAACCGCCTCGTCCAGGTGGGCTGTGACCTCGAGGCCATCGACTTCACGATCGACGCGATCGAGCGGTTTCCCGAGGTGCTGGGAGCAATCGCCTTGCACCCCAACGAAGTGCCCAAGCTGGCTGCCGCTGGGACGTTGTCAGCGGCATACGACCTCGTGGAGCGAGCGGCCGGCCACGAGCGGGTCCGGGCCGTCGGTGAGACCGGGCTGGACTACTACCGGACCGGGTCAGACGGCGTTGCCGTCCAAGAGGACTCCTTCCGCTGGCACATCGACCTCGCCAAGCGCCTCGGCAAGGCCCTGCAGATCCACGACCGTGACGCCCACGAGGACGTGGTGCGAGTCCTCGAGGAGGAGGGAGCGCCGGAACGGACCGTGCTGCACTGCTTCTCGGGGGATCTGTCGATGGCGCGCGAGTGCGTCGAGCGCGGCTACTACCTGTCCTTCGCCGGGACCGTGACGTTCAAGAACGCCCGCAGCCTTCGCGACGCCCTGACCGTGACGCCGCTGTCGCAGGTGCTCGTCGAGACCGATGCCCCCTACCTGACGCCGTCCCCGCACCGTGGTGCGACCAACGCCTCCTACCTTGTGCCGCACACGATTCGGGCCATGGCCGGCGTTCTCAACGTGGACGTGCCGGCCCTCTGCCGTGCGGTCTCCGAGAACTCCGAGAGGGTCTACGGACCTTGGTCCTGACCGTTGTCCCCATCCCCTACACCGGGTTATGGGTCATCCACAGGAACGTTATCGGAATTTGACCTTTGAGGTCTTGATCATTCAGTCTGGATGACTGTTGGCCGGATGCCGCCCCGCATCGGACCCTCATCGAGGCCCCTCGCGAACGTCCCCGAGACCGCCCTCCGAGGAGATCCGAGAGCGCGTGTCACCGGGGAGTACGACGTTCGGAGAATTTTGATTTCGCGCAAGTTACAGGTCATCGCCGGTGCCGGCGCCGCCCTGCTGCTCACCGCCGGAGGCGTGGGAGCAGCCCAGCTCGACAAGGCGGTGAACCTGTCCGTTGACGGCACGTCCACCGCGACCCACGTCTTCGGCAGCACGGTCGGTGACCTGCTCGAGAGCGAAGGCATCACCGTCAAGGATGGAGACGTCGTCTACCCCGCGGTCGACGCGTCCCTCTCGGACGGCGACAGCGTCACCGTGAAGTACGCCCGCATGCTCAACCTCACGATCGACGGTACGATGAAGCAGATCCGCACGACCGAGACCACGGTCGACGCGGCCCTGCTCGCCCTCGGTCTGCACAGCGACGCAGCCCGGATCTCGGTCTCGCGGTCCCAGGCGATCGGACGCCAGGGTCTCGCCCTCACGGTCGTGACGCCCAAGCCGGTGACCGTCGTCGCGGACGGCAAGACCACGAAGAAGACGCTCACCGCTGCCACCGTCGCCGAGGCGCTCGGCCAGCTCCGCGTGAGCTTCGACTCGAACGACAAGGTCACGCCCGCGCCCGCCACCCCGCTCACTGCCGGGATGAAGGTCGTCGTCCAGGACGTCACGGCGAAGACGAGCACGCGGACGGAGCCCATCGACTACAAGACGGTCCGCACCGAGACCGCGGACCTCTACGAGGGCACGACCAAGGTCAGCAAGCAGGGCGCCGACGGCGTGCGAACCATCACGGAGCGGACCACCATCATCGACGGCAAGGTCACCAAGAAGGAGCGCATCTCCGCCAAGGTGACCAAGGCTCC
>DASUQN010000105.1:0-6025 GCA_036280515.1 Intrasporangium sp.
AACTTCGCCGAGAAACAACGAGAGGACGCGATCCGTCGCAAGCGTTGGTGGTTCGCCAGGTTCGTGTGGTCGGAGCTGGACAACGTCACGCTGATCAAGAGCCGAGTGGACCAGGCCATCGCCGACAGCCTGGCCTAGAAGTCCGCACTCTTGGTCTCGACCGTGATTCCCGGAGAAGTGCTTCCCGGAGAAGTGCGCGCTGGAGTCAGCACCATTGCGGCCACGCTGCTCACGAACCAGACGTGCGCAGTTCTGGAGTTGGACGTCCCCTACTCGATCTGGAAAATGACCGGCGCGTGGTCGCTCGCCCCCTTGCCCTTACGTGCCTCCCGGTCGATGGCTGCGCCGATGACCCGCCCCGCGAGGGCCGGCGAGCACAGGGCGAAGTCGATCCGCATTCCCCGGCCCTTCTGGAAGCGCAGCTGCGTGTAGTCCCAGTACGTGTAGACGCCGGGACCCGGAGTGTGCGGCCGGACGACGTCCACGTAGCCAGCCTCGACGACGCCCTGGAAGGCGGCGCGCTCCTTCGGCGACGTGTGGGTGCGGCCCTCGTAGTAGGGCACGCTCCAGACGTCCTCGTCGAACGGCGCGATGTTCCAGTCGCCGAGCAGCGCGATCTGCGCGCCCGGGTCCTCGGCCAGCCAGGTCCGGCCGGCATCGGCGAGGGCATGCAGCCAGTCGACCTTGTAGAGCAGGTGCGGGTCCTCGAGCGTCCGCCCGTTGGGGATGTAGAGCGACCAGACGCGGACGCCGCCGCACGTCGCACCGATCGCCCTCGCCTCAGCGGCAACCGGGTCACCCCATCCGGGCATCCCGTCAAAACCGATCTGCACGTCCTCGATCCCGACTCGGGACGCGACCGCAACGCCGTTCCACTGCGACAGCCCATGGTGGGCCACCTCGTAGCCGAGGTCAGTGAACCGGTCGTAGGGGAACTGGTCCTCGCGAGCCTTGGTCTCCTGGAGGGCGAGGACGTCGACATCGCTCCGGACGAGCCAGTCCGCCACGCGGTCGATCCGGGAGCGGATGGAGTTGACGTTCCAGGTGGCGATGCGCACGGTCCCCTACCCTAACGAGCGGGTCGGACACCGCCTGACCGCCCTGCAGGGACCCGGTGACCAATGGGCGATCATGGGACATGGCCACCGACCGCCTAGCGATCCTGCACCACCAGAGCCTCGTCTTCGACGTGACTGATTCCGGGCCGGCCGATGGTACGCCGGTCGTGCTGCTCCACGGCTTCCCGCAGGACCGCTCGAGCTGGGACCGCATCAGCGAGCGACTGCACGCGGCGGGGATGCGGACCTACGCGCCGGACCAGCGGGGCTACTGCGCCGGTGCGAGGCCGCCCGGCACGGCGGCGTACCGGCTCCAGCACCTCATCGGTGACGTCATCGGCCTCGTCGACGCGACCGGTCACGAACGGGTCCACCTCGTCGGGCACGACTGGGGTGGCGGCATTGCCTGGCTCGTCGCGGGCAACCACCCGGACCGCGTCGCCTCGGTGACGGTCCTCTCGACCCCGCATCCCGCGGCAATGTCACGCGCCCTGCGGACCTTCGACCAGCTGCGCCGGTCGTGGTACATGGCCGCCTTCCAGGTCCCGGTCCTCCCGGAGCGCGTCGTCGCCGCCGGGTTCCGCTCCGTCATGGTCGGGTCGGGGCTGCCGATCGAGGACGCGGAGCGCTACGCGGCACGACTGGCCAGGCCCGAGGCGCTCCGCGGGCCGATCAGCTGGTACCGGGGCATGCGGTCCTCGACCGTCCGGGCCCACCGGGTCTCCGTGCCGGCGACCTACGTCTGGGGATCACGGGACGTCGCACTCGGTCGGCATGCGGCAGAGCTGACCCGCGACCACGTGACCGGGCCGTACGAGTTCGTCGAGCTCGACGCCACGCACTGGCTACCCGAGACGCGACCGGCCGAGTGCGCGGACGCGATCGTCAGCCGGGTCCAGGCCTCGCCCCACCCCTAGGGTGACCCTCATGACCTCGCGCCCCGTCGCCCTCGTCACCGGAGCCACCGCAGGCATCGGCCGGGAGTTCGTCACCCAGCTCGCCCGGCGGGGCCACGACCTCGTGCTCGTCGCGCGCGACAGGAGTCGACTCGAGGAGGTGGCCGCGGAGCTCAAGCGGACGTATGCCGCTGAGTCCGAGATACTCGTGGCCGACCTCACCGATCGGCGGGCTCTTCAGGCGGTCGCCGACCGGCTGGGGGACGCTGACCGTCCCGTCGACGTGCTGGTGAACAATGCCGGCTTCGCCTTGCGCCGGAGCTTCCTGCGGAGCGACCTCGCGGACGAGGAGGCGGCCTTCGACGTGCTCGTGCGGGCTGTGCTCGTCCTCTCCCACGCCGCGGGCCGGGCGATGCGCGAGCGGCGACGCGGCACCATCATCAACGTGTCCTCGGTGGCTGGGTTCCTCGCGTCCGGGTCCTACGCCGCGGCCAAGGCCTGGGTGACCTCGTTCACCGAGGGGCTCGCCATGGAGCTGGACGGCTCTGGGGTCACCGCCACTGCGCTCTGCCCGGGCTTCACCAACACCGAGTTCCAGGAACGCGCCGGCCTCTCGAAGCCCGGTCCCGCCTTCATGTGGCTCGACCCGGCCGACCTCGTCGCCGACTGCCTGAGAGACGTGGCCAGGGGACGGGTCGTCTCGGTGCCGGGCCTCCAGTACAAGGCGATCGTGGGGCTGCTCAGCGTCGCGCCCCGCCCACTCATCCGCCGGGCTGCGAAGGTCGCTCGCAGACGCCGCTGACGCGTGACGCCGGTGGCGCCGGGGGGCCGGCCCAGCGGCATACGATGAAGCCTTGTGACCCAGCCACAGACCGACGTCGCCCTGGCCCGCGCCCGACTGCTCGAGCTCATCAAGGAGAGGGCCATCGTCCACGGGCGGGTCACGCTCAGCTCCGGCACGGAGGCTGACTACTACGTCGACCTGAGACGGATCTCGCTCGACGGGGAGGCGGCACCCCTCGTCGGGATCGTCATGCGCGACCTCACCAGAGACCTCTCCTACGATGCAGTCGGAGGACTGACCCTGGGCGCCGACCCGGTTGCCACGTCGATGCTCCATGCGGCCGCAGCGGCGGGGGAGCGGCTGGACGCCTTCGTCGTCCGCAAGGCCGGCAAGTCGCACGGGCTGCAGCAGCGCATCGAGGGCCCTTCCGTCGAGGGGCGACGGGTCCTCGTCGTCGAGGACACCACGACGACCGGCAACTCGCCGCTCGAAGCGATCAAGGCGGTGCGCGAGGCGGGAGCGACGCCTGTTGCCGTCGCCACGATCGCCGACCGTGCGACGGGCGCGGGGGAGCGCATCCGTGATGAGGCGGGGGTCGAGTACCGCTATGCCTATTCACTCGACGACCTCGGTCTGCGCTGAGGGTGCGCCCAGCTGGACGGGGTAGCCGCGTCGGAGCGCCGCGACCGAGGAAGGCGGAGTCACGAGGGTCGCCGTCCCGGTGCGCGGCCTGGGCACCTGCTCGCCGTAGCTGTTGTCCGCCAGCCACAGGGTCAGGTGGTCGTCCCGGACGAGGGCGGGCCCGGCATCGATGAGCACGAAGGCGCCCTCTGGCAAGTCCCGCCACCGCGCACTGTGCAGCCGTCGGGTCCGATGGCGCGCCTCCCACCGCTCCTCGTGGAGCAGCCGGTCGAGCTCCGGCGCGAGGAGTCGCGAGGCGCCGAGGCCCTGGGCGACGAGCCCACGGAACTCCGTGTAGGCGGGTCGGCGACACTCGGCGCAGGGCCGGTGGCCGGCAGCGAGGGCAACCGCCTCGTCGAGGAAGAAGAGCGGTGTGTAGTGCCCCGGCTCCCACTGGGCGGCCCGGCGGTCCCAGAACGACAGGCGGCAGGTGATCCAGGCCCGCGTCTGGTGGTTGCGCACGACGTCTCGGGTGCCATGCCCCTCGTGCAGGCGTCCGCGGTTGCCCATCCACGCTCCCCGCCCAGGTGCAGCGACGACCTCGCCGAGTGGGCTGACCCGGTTGCGGGCCGGTGCACGCGAGCCGGTGGCCGGGCTCACTCGAGCACCTCAATCAGGATGTCGACGGGGTCGCCCTCGTCCAGGTCGTGGGCCACGCGCACCTTCTTCTTCATCGGCAGGACGTAGCTGCCGCTCGTCGAGTCCGGGAACACCGACGTGTCCCAGACGGTCGCCGGGCCCGGCCCGTCGACGTGGACTCGCACTCGAACCGACCCGAACCCTCGCGGCGGTCGCGGCCGCTCCCTCACGAGCGTGGACGCCATCTCCGGGAGCGTCACGAAGAACCAGCCGTCCTGCGCCTTCCAGCGCCACAGCTGCGCGGTGAACCTGCACGACTCCATTCCCAGAATCTAGGGCGCGGCACCGACAGCGGAGCGGGGGCCGGAACCGGCCACCGGACTAGGATCGGTGCACCGACCACCGCGAATCGGGAGTTGCCATGATCGTCGTCTGGATCCTGCTCGGCCTCGTTGTCATCCTCGGCATCTGGGGCGTCACGGCCTACAACGGCCTCGTCGCCCTGCGCAACAAGGTCGAGGAGGGCTGGCGCCAGATCGACGTCGAGCTCAAGCGGCGGCACGACCTCATCCCCAACCTCGTCGAGACGGTGAAGGGCTACGCGACGCACGAGCGCGGCACCCTGGAGGAGGTCATGCGCGCCCGCTCGGCGGCCATGGCGGGCGGTCAGACGCCGGCTCAGGCCGCCGAGTCCGAGGGCATGCTGAGCCAGGCCCTCGGGCGGCTCATCGCCGTCAGCGAGGCCTACCCCGACCTCAAGGCGAACCAGAACTTCCAGGCACTCCAGACCGAGCTGACCAGCACCGAGGATCGCATCGCGAGCTCGCGCCGCTACTACAACGCGCTCGTGCGCGACCTCAACACCAAGGTCGAGTCCGTCCCGACGAACTTCATCGCCAACGTGGCCGGCATCAAGCGGGCCGAGTACTTCGAGACGTCGGCGGTCGAGGCGCAGGTGCCCAACGTCAGCTTCGGCAACCAGGCGCCGGGGACCTTCGGCAACGCGCCCACCCCTCCGGTCGTCGGCGGCCCCTCGACGCAGCCCGGCTCCGTGACGGGACCGACGACACAGCCGGGCCAGAGCCAGAGTGCCAGCGGCCTGCCGCAGGCGCAGGCGCCCGACCCCACGGTCGATCGGCACCCGCCCAACGAGTGAGATCGCGGCGGCTCCGGCCGCGCGAACCGCGGCCTATTCCCACGTCAAGCCAGCTGCCGTATGCCGCTGGGCTGGGTGGCGCACTCAGGCTCCCTCAGGCGCCCCCTCGCCGCCTGCTGCGCAAAGGGGCGCAGGAGGCGATGCTCCGAAGGCGGCGCCGGCGAGGTTTCCTGCCTCCTCGTGTTCGCCTTCAGCGATCAGGGGAATCGGCGCCGTGCCGGCGCTCGTTTCACGGGAATGACCGATGACGAGGCCCTGGACGCCTACTCCGCCGTGGTGACCGGGGTGGCCGCGCACCTGACGCCGCGCGTGGCATCGGTGCGCACACGACGTGGCGCCGGCTCGGGCGTCGTTCTCAGCGCCGAGGGCCATCTGGTCACCAACGCGCACGTCGTCGGCGACGCGAGCCGCGGTGAGGTGGCCTTCGGAGACGGCGTGACCGGTCCGTTCGCCGTCGTCGGACGCGATCCCCTCTCCGACCTGGCGATCATCCGCACCGGAGCCGACGTGCCGGACCCTCCGGACTTCGGCGATGCGGACCGGCTCCGGGTCGGCTCGCTCGTCGTGGCTGTGGGCAACCCGCTCGGCCTCGAGGGGAGTGTCACCGCAGGCGTCGTCAGCGCCCTGGGCCGCTCCCTGCCCGCCCGCGGCCGCACGGCGACCCGGCTCATCGAGGACGTCATCCAGACCGATGCAGCGCTGAACCCGGGCAACTCGGGCGGGGCCCTCGCGGATGCCAGGGGTCGCGTCGTGGGGATCAACACGGCCGTCGCCGGCATCGGCGTCGGCCTCGCCGTGCCGGTCAACGCGACAACGCGGCGGATCCTGCGTGCGCTGCGCGAGGACGGGCGGGTGCGGCGGGCCTACCTCG
>DASUQN010000106.1:0-9318 GCA_036280515.1 Intrasporangium sp.
TGGCGAGCTCGCGCGTGGGAGCCAGGACCAGTGCGCGAGGGCGGCCTGGGCGACGGCGGGTGGGCGCGGCCGCGAGATGGGCGACGAGGGGCAGGAGGAACGCGTAGGTCTTGCCGGAGCCGGTGCGGCCGCGGCCGAGGACGTCCCGGCCGGCCAGCGAGTCGGGCAGGGTCGCGGCCTGGATCGGGGTCGGGGTGGTGACCCCGCGGTCGTGGAGGACGGCGGTCAGGGACGTGGGCACGCCGAGGGCGGCGAAGGTCGTGTCAGTTGACACAGGTGGGTACTCCAGAGGGTCGAAAGGGTCGTTCTGCCCGGCGCGACGGCCACTCGACGATGGGCGGCAGGTCGCGGCGCAAGAGCGAATCGACTGGGGCGGGAGCGATGGGTCCCGCCAAGAAGAAGCGGCCCGAGGCAGAACTGGGCGGGCCGTTGACGTCAACCGTAGCGGAACCCGAGGCTTTTCCCCGCATCGGGGTCAGACAACGTCGACGACACCCTCCTCGCTGACCTCGTCCGGCTCGATGATCATCGGGTTGAGGACGCGATGCAGGAAGGACTTCGTCCGAACGTGCTGCGGGTCCCCGATCACGTCGACCGCCCGGCCCTCCTCGACGATGAAGCCGCCGTCCATGAAGAAGACCCGGTCGGCGACCTCACGGGCGAATGCCATCTCGTGCGTCACGATCATCATGGTCATGCCCTCTGCCGCGAGCGCCTTCATGACCGCCAGGACCTCACCGACGAGCTCCGGGTCAAGCGCTGAGGTCGGCTCGTCGAAGAGCATGAGCTCGGGATCCATCGAGAGGGACCGAGCGATGGCGACGCGCTGCTGCTGACCGCCGGAGAGCTGAGCCGGAAAGGCGTCCTCCTTGTGCAGCATGCCGACCCGTTCCAGGTTGCGCAGGGCGACCTGCTTGGCCTCGGACCTGGAGCGCCTGAGCACCTTGGTCTGGGCCACGGTGAGGTTCTGCAGGACAGTGAGGTGGGGGAACAGGTTGAACGACTGGAAGACCATGCCGATCCGGCGGCGTACCCGGTCGATGTCTACGTCGGGGTCGGTGATCTCGTCGTCGCCCACGAAGACCGTGCCGGACGTCGGTTGCTCGAGCAGGTTGACGCAGCGGAGCAGCGTCGACTTGCCAGAGCCCGATGGGCCGATGACGCACACGACCTCGCCATGGTCGACGTCGAGGCTGATGTCCGTCAGCACCTCGTTGTCGCCGAAGGACTTCTTGAGGTTACGGATCGAGATCGCGTGGACGGGCTTGCCGGATCCCGCGTCGATGGTTTCGGTCGTCATGGCTCAACGGGCCTTCGCATAGCGGTGCTCGAGGCGGCGCACGAGCAGGGACAGGGGCAACGTGATGGCCAGGTAGCACACGGCGCCGACCATCAGCGGGGTCGGATTGGTCGTCTTGTTCAAGAAGTCCTGGGAGAACTTCGTCAGCTCGTACTGGCTCGTCGCCACCCCCAGCACGTAGACGAGGGACGAGTCCTTGACGAGCAGGATCAGCTCGTTGGTCAGGGGCGGGATGACGATCCGGAACGCCTGCGGGACGACGATGGTGGCCATCGTGCGGAAATGACTCATCCCGAGCGTACGGGCGGCCTCCACCTGGCCCTTCGGGACGGCCTGGATGCCGGCCCGGAACGTCTCGGCCATGTAGGCGGCAGCCGTGACACCGAGGCCGACCATCACCATGCCGAGCTGACCGCCGGGGAACTTGAACCCGGGAAACGCATTGGGGATGCCGAAGGCGACCATGAACAGGACGACGAGGGCGGGGACGCCGCGGAAGAACTCCACGTAGGCCGTCGCCACCCACCGGTACGGCCCGATCGAGCTGAGCTTCATCATGGCGAGCACCAGACCGAGCACGAAGGCGAAGACGAACGCGAGCGCGGTGTAGATCAGCGTGTTGACCACGCCGACGGTGATGACCCGCGGGAGCATCCGCAGCACGATGTCCCACCGGCCGAAGGCATCGCCGAACTGCTGCCAGTTCACGTTCGCCGCGAGAGCGACGACGATGGCCAGCCCAACGGCGTACTGGACGCCTCGGCCGAGTCGCGCCTTCTGTCGACGCGTCAGACCGGACCGCTGCGGCGGCGCCTCCGAGACGTGCGTGCCCATGGTTCCTCTTCCCTCAGGGTGGACGGGTCGGAGAAAGGCTGGCGCAGACCGGTCGTCCACGCCAGCCCCCCTTCGCGGGTGCGGCCGATCAGCTCGCCGGAACCTCGCCGATCCACTTCTTGTAGATGGTGTCGTAGGTTCCGTCGGACTTCGCGGTGGTGATGACGTCGTCGACGACCGTCTTCAGCGCGGAGTTGCCGAGCTTCATACCGAAGCCGTACTGCTCGCCGGTGTCGAACTGGGTGGCGATCTGCGCCTTGCCGGAGTTCTGCTTGACTGCCTCGCTCCACACCGGGAGGTCGTTGATCGCAGCGTCCACCTGCCCGGTGAGCAGGGCCTGCGTCTCGGCGGCCAGGTCCTGGAACTCGATGATCTCGCAGCCGCACTCGGACTTGTGCTCGTTGGCGTAGTCGAGACCCGTGGTCGAGGACTGGGCACCGAGCTTCTTGCCGTTGAGGTCGGCGAGCGACTTCACCGTCGACCCGGTCGGCACGAGCAGCGCCTGGGTGGCGTCGAAGTAGGGCTCCGAGAAGAGGATGGCCTTCTGCCGCTCCTCCGTGATCGTCATCCCGGCAGCGGAGATGTCGCACTTGCCCGTGGCGGTGTCCTGACCGGACTTGATGCCCTCGAAGGGCGTGTCGACGATCTCCTGCGTCACGCCGAGCTTCTTGGCGACGAGGTCCATCATGTCGACGTCGAAGCCGACGGTCTTGCCCGAGTCGTCGTTGGACTGGAACGGCGCATACGGCAGGTGGGTGCACACCGTCAGCTTGCCGTCGCTGACGAGGGAGACACCGGCCGCGGCGGCGCCGCCACCCGGGGCGGTGCCACCGGTGTCGGTGCCGGGGCTGTCCGTGCCACAGGCTGTCAGGGCGAGGGCGCTCAGCGCCGCGATCGCGATCAGGGGACGCTTCATGTGTCCAGACTTCACAGAGGACTCCTAACTCCGGGCCACAGGACTGCGGCCGATATCGGGGAATCTTTGCACCGGAAATCGGTCCTGAGATCGCTCGTGGCCATTTCGTGGTCGAATCGAGCGAATCGTGTCATACCGGCGGTCGTGTCGGGTCCAACGACAACGGTTCGGTAGCGCTGATGGGCACCGTCGCCGGGAAGTGGCAGTATCAGCGTCCTCAGATAGAACCTCGGACGACCCTGTCCGAACCGTGGAAGGAACCACACCCCATGCGTCGTTTGCCCCTCCTCGCCGTGACCGGCCTGGTCGCTGCCGGTCTCACTCTCTCCGCCTGCGGCTCCGACTCGCTGTCGCCCACCACCCCGGCAGGCTCCGCCCCCGCCGGCACCAGCGCTGCGGGAGGCGGCGTTGACGCGGCGCTGGCCGCACGTGTCCCCGCCGAGCTGAAGAGCAAGGGCACGATCACGATCGGCACCGACCCGACCTACGCCCCCAACGAGATGCTCGCCGCGGATGGCAAGACGGTGGAAGGCTTCGACGTCGACGTCTTCAACGCCGTCGCTGGCAAGCTCGGCCTCAAGACCGAATGGCAACCGACCTCCTTCGGCGACATCATCCTCGGCGTCACCAGCGGCAAGTACGACATCGGCGTCTCGAGCTTCACCATCAACGACGAGCGCAAGGCGCAGGTCAACATGGTGAGCTACTACAGCGCGGGCACGCAGTGGGTCGTCGCCAAGGGGAACCCGCAGGGCGTCAACATCGACGACGTTTGCGGCAAGGCCGTCGGGGCCCAGAAGGACACCGTTCAGGCCGAGGACCTGGCCGCCCGCAGCAAGACGTGCACCGACGCGGGCAAGCCAGGGATCACCATGGTCATCCAGGAGGGCCAGGACCAGGTCACCGCCGACGTCGTGAGCGGCAAGACCGTCGCCATGCTGGCCGACTCGCCCGTCGGCCTCTACGCGGTGAAGCAGACCGGCCAGCTCGAGGCCTTGGGCGAGATCTACGACTCGGCCCCCTACGGCTACGTCGTCAAGAAGGACGCCAACGACTTCGCGAACCTGCTCGTGGACGCGCTCAAGGCCGCCAAGGCCGACGGCTCCTATGACGCCGCGCTGAAGAAGTACTCCGTCGAGGCCGGGGCCATCGACGACTTCGCCCTCAACCCGTGATGGTCGGTCCAGTGTCACAGCACACTGGCGAGGATCGGCCCGGCGTGATCCACGCTCGGCCGGTCCCCCATCCCGGCCGCTGGGTCGCCCTCGCCGTGATCCTCGTCCTCGTCGCCATGATGATCAACTCGTTCCTGACGAACGAGCGCTGGAACTTCCCCGTGGCTCTGGAGATCATGCAGCAGACGCCCGTGCTCGAGGGTCTGTTGAAGGGCACGATCATCGGCACGCTGGGTGGCATGGCGATCGGCATCGTCGGCGGCGTGCTCATCGCAATCCTGCGCCTGTCAACGAACCCCATCCTGAGGGGTGTGTCGTTCGTCTACACCTGGTTCTTCCGCGGCATCCCGAGGCTCGTGCTCCTCGCCATGATCGGCAGCGGCATCGGCTACCTCTACTCGAGCGTCGACTTCGGCTTCCCGTTCGGCCAGCAGTTCGCCGAGTGGCTGGGGCTGTCGCAGGACTTCACCTTCTTCACCCTCAACGTCAACCAGTTCTCGAGCACGCTGCTCGCCGGCATCGTCGGGCTCGGGCTCTCCGAGGCCGCCTACATGGCCGAGATCGCGCGCGCAGGCATACTGTCGGTCGACCAGGGCCAGGCGGAGGCGGCCCAGGCCCTCGGCATGAGCCGAGGTCTGACCATGCGGCGCATCGTGCTGCCTCAGGCGATGCGCGTCATCGTCCCCCCGACGGGGAACGAGACGATTGCCATGGTGAAGGACACCTCCCTCCTGTCCGCCATCCCCGTCATCACCGAGCTCTTCTTCCAGACCGACGCCATCGGCAGTCGGACCTTGCAGATCATGCCTGCCTTCGTCGCGGTGACGGCCTGGTACCTCATCGTCGGGTCCGTGCTCATGATCGGCCAGTACTTCCTCGAGCGGTACTTCGGCCGTGGGTTCGGCCAGCCGCGACGGGCCTCGAAGAAGGTGCCTCAGCGCCGCATGGCTCGTCCAGCGGGGGCGGGAGGCGCCTGATGTCTGACCCGACCACGGCGGTCCGATCGCGCGGGGGCGACGGTCAGCCGCTCGTTCGCGCAGTCAACGTGCTGAAGTCCTTCCACGGCACCGAGGTCCTCAAGGGCATCGACCTCGAGGTCCGCCGCGGCGAGGTCGTGGTGCTGCTCGGCCCATCTGGGTCGGGCAAGACGACGTTCCTGCGGTGCATCAACCAGCTCGAGACCATCGACGGCGGCCGGATCTGGGTCGACGGGGTGCTCATGGGCTACCGCGAGGACGAGAAGGGCATCCTCCACCACCTCACCGACAAGCAGGTGGCAGCGCAGCGCCGCGACATCGGC
The DNA here is from genome assembly GCA_036280515.1 of Intrasporangium sp. Classification (GTDB taxonomy): domain Bacteria; phylum Actinomycetota; class Actinomycetes; order Actinomycetales; family Dermatophilaceae; genus Intrasporangium. The sequence goes on from DASUQN010000106.1 coordinate 5,526, forward strand.
ATGGTCTTCCAGCGGTTCAACCTCTTCCCGCACATGACGGCCCTCGCGAACATCATGGAGGCACCGACCCAGGTCAAGGGCCTGAGCAAGGCCGCCGCCCGAGCACGTGGCCTCGAGCTGCTCGAGCGAGTGGGCCTCGCCGACAAGCCCACGGCCTACCCCGGCGCTCTCTCTGGTGGTCAGCAGCAGCGCGTCGCGATCGCGCGGGCGCTCGCGATGGACCCCAAGCTGATGCTCTTCGACGAGCCGACGTCCGCCCTCGACCCCGAGCTCGTCGGGGACGTCCTCAAGGTCATGCGCGACCTCGCGGAGGCCGGCATGACGATGATCGTCGTCACGCACGAGATGGGTTTCGCCCGTGACGTCGCCGACCACGTCGTCTTCATGGACGCCGGCGTCGTCGTCGAGGAGGGCACGCCGCGCCAGTGCATCGACAACCCGCAGCAGGAGCGGACCCGCACCTTCCTGCGCCGGATGCGCCAGGAACAGGATGAGGCGCAGGCAGCCCAGCTGCCCGAGACCGATGAGGTGCCCGAGACGGACCAGGGCGAGCGAGCCGGGGCCTGACCCGCCACCCACTCGAGTGGCCCCGTCATCCACACTGGAGGGCGGGGCCTCTCGACACCGCGGGCGCGGTTGAATGGGCCCATGACAACGGAGTCACCGGCACCCACCCTCCCGGACCACGAGATCCCCACCCTGTCGCTCGACGAACTGCGCCACCTCCAGACCGAGCGGCTGCGCGGGAGGGTCTCAGCGGCATACGCCAAGGTCCCCCACTACAAGGCGGCGTTCGATGCCAAGGGCGTGACGCCTGACGACATCACCTCACTCGAGGACCTCACCAAGCTGCCGTTCCTCACGAAGGCGGACTTGCGCGACAACTACCCCTTCGGGATGTTCGCGGTGCCGCGCACCGAGGTGGTCCGGATACACGCGAGCTCCGGGACGACCGGGCGGGCGACGGTCGTCGGCTACACGAGGCAGGACGTCGACACGTGGGCTGACCTCATGGCCCGCTCCATCCGCTTCGCGGGCGGTGGGCCGAATGACGTCATCCACGTCGCCTACGGCTACGGCCTGTTCACGGGCGGCCTGGGGGCGCACTACGGCGCGGAGCGGCTCGGCGCCACGGTCGTCCCCGTCAGCGGGGGCATGACCGAGCGCCAGGTCCAGCTGATCCGGGACTTCGGCGCGACGGTCATCATGGTGACGCCGAGCTACTTCCTGTCCCTCATCGACCAGATGGAGGCCGAGGGCATCGACCCGCGCTCGACGAGCCTGCGCGTCGGGATCTTCGGCGCGGAGCCGTGGACCGAGTCGATGCGCCGGGAGATCGAGGAGCGAACCGGCATGGACGCCGTCGACATCTACGGCTTGTCCGAGGTCATGGGCCCCGGCGTCGCACAGGAAGCCGCCACGACGAAGGACGGCCTGCACCTCTGGGAGGACCACTTCTACCCCGAGATCATCGACCCGGTGACCGAGGAGGTGCTGCCCGACGGCGAGCTCGGCGAGCTGGTCCTCACCTGCCTCACCAAGCAGGCCCAGCCGATCATCCGCTACCGCACCCGCGACCTGACGCGGCTGCTGCCCGGCACCGCAGTCCCCTCGATGCGGCGGATGGAGAAGGTCACCGGCCGCTCCGACGACATGATGATCGTCCGCGGCGTCAACGTCTTCCCCACGCAGATCGAGGAGTTCGTGCTGGCCGACCGCCGCCTGTCGCCGTACTTCCAGTGCGTGCTGACGCAGCCGGGCCGCATGGTCGAGCTGACCGTGCTCGTCGAGCCGCTCGAGCCGCTGTCTCCAGGGGACGCGGAGGCGATCGCGCGCCACCTGCAGCACGAGATCAAGACGAACATCGGCACGACTTGCCGTGTCGACGTGCGTGCGCCCGGGTCGATCGAGCGGTCCGTCGGCAAGGCGCGCCGGATCGTGGACGAGCGTCCCAACCGATAGGGCGTATGCCGCTGAGCTCGCCGCCTGCCCACGCCCGCTCCCACCCCTCCCGTCCGCTGCCCTGCCGGACCTGAGTGCCGACGCTCAGGCATGGGGAGCGGGGTGCACGAAGACTGGTGCTCGTGCCCCACCTCACCCCGGACCGACCTGACGAACGCCCGCCGCAGGTTAGATCGCAACCGGCGTGGCCGGTGACGCTGCTCGTCGTCGTCTGCGCCTACCTGCTCGCCGCGTGGAACCTGTACGGGGCAATGATCAGCGTCGCGCCCTTCTTCGGGGACCAGCCGTCGCGGGGCGACTACATCCAGGGAGGGATGGCAGCGCTGACCGCCGTCGTGCCGTGCATCCTCCTCGCGCTGGCAGGCTGGTTTGCGGGGTCACGCTGGGGGCTGGCTCTCGTCTGCCTCCCGGTGGGCGCGCTCGCGCTGTTCGGGATGTCGATGGTGGCCGACGAGGGTCACCCATCAGATCCGGAGCCGACCCGGGCGGTGCAGGTCGCTGACCTGTTCGACGACCTCACCCACCTCAACTGGATCGTGGCCGGCGGCCTCGCAGTCGTCATCGTCGGCGTCGTGTGGACCCGGCGAGACAGCCGTCGCTGACCTCGAGGGGCTGCCCCTCCGACAATCGCACCGGGGCCCGATAGTCGGCGGCCCTGAGGCAGTTCTCACGCCGACGATCGCGCCCCGGTCCGATAGTCAGAGAGGGCCGCTCAGGATGACGCCTGCCGCTGCGTCTTCGGGCCCGGGGTTGGCGTCACGGAGCCGCGACGGAGCGGTTGATGGCGCGGACGAGCGGCGGGCCGCCATAGATGAAGCCGGTGTAGAGCTGGAGGAGCGACGCCCCGGCGTCGATCATCCGCGTGGCGTCGTCGACCGTGGATATCCCGCCCACGCCGATGATCGGGAGGTCGGGGGCCTCGCGGTGGATGAAGCCGACGACCTCGCGCGCGCGCTCGGTGAGAGGGCGCCCGGACAACCCTCCGGCCTCCCCGGCGAGGCCCGCGTCGCGGAGCGAGAGCCCTTCCCGGGAGATGGTCGTGTTCGTCGCGATGAGCCCGGCGACCTTGTGGTCGGCGCAGAGCTGGAGCACCTCGGTGATCGCCTCGGAGGTCAGGTCGGGGGCGATCTTGACGAGCAGGGGGGTCCCGTCGGCCTCGGCCTGCAGCGCCACGACGAGCTCGTCGAGCAGCCCCCGATCCTGCAGCCCCCTCAGCCCCGGCGTGTTGGGCGAGCTGACGTTGATCGCGACGTAGTCGGCAAACGGCCGTAGCGCCCGCATCGAGTGGACGTAGTCGCCCACCGCCTCCTGGACCGGCGTCGCCTTCGACTTGCCGATGCTGATCCCGAGCGGCACGCCGATCGGTCCGAGCGCTTCGAGCCGCGCTGCCAGGGCGTCGGCTCCCTTGTTGTTGAAGCCCATCCGGTTGATGATCGCCCCGCTGTCCCGGAGCCGGAACAGCCGCGGTCGGGGGTTCCCCGGCTGCGCATGCCGGGTCACCGTGCCGACCTCGACGAAGCCGAAACCCAGGGCCGGCCAGGCCTTGAGCACGGCCCCGTCCTTGTCCATGCCCGCAGCGAGGCCGACGACGCTCGGGAACCGCACCCCGAAGACGGTCCTCGGATCACTCACGCCGTTCCAGCGGCGGAGCGCGGCGACCGCCGGTCGCAGCCGTGCCAGGCGGCTGAGCGCAGCGATCGTGGTGTGGTGCGCGGTCTCCGCGTCGCCGCCCCCGAGACGGAACAGCGCCGGCCGGACGACGCGCTCGTAGATCACGGCGCCCATGCTCCCACCGTGACTGCTGCAACACGCCCGGCACTCAACCCCTGCC
>DASUQN010000107.1:0-3735 GCA_036280515.1 Intrasporangium sp.
GTGGGCGTTCTCGCGCGGCGGGGTCGAACGGGGCAAGGGCCACTACCCGTTCATGGTCCTCCTCCACACCGGCCTGCTCGTCGGCGCAGTGGCCGAGGTATGGCTCGCCGACCGTCCCTTCCTCCCGGCCCTCGGCTGGACCATGCTGGTCGTGGTCGTCCTCTCCCAGGCCCTCCGGTGGTGGTGCATAGCGACGCTCGGCAACCAGTGGAACACCCGTGTCATCGTGGTCCCCGGATTGCCTCTCGTGCGCCGAGGCCCCTACCGGCTCATGCCGCACCCGAACTACGTCGCCGTCGTCGCCGAGGGCCTCGCGCTCCCGCTCGTCCACACCGCGTGGGTCACCGCCCTCGTCTTCGCCGTCGCGAACGGCGCCCTGCTGGCCGAGCGGATCCGCGTCGAGAGCCAGGCCCTGCGCGAACTCGCGGCGGTACCATGACCGACCAGCCCGGCACGGTCGACGTGCTCGTCATCGGCGGCGGCCCGGTCGGCCTCGCCACCGCCCTCTACGCCGCGCGGCGGGGACTCGTTCCGCTCGTCCTCGAGCCGCGCAGTGGAGTCATCGACAAGGCATGTGGGGAGGGCCTGATGCCGGGCGGTCTGCAGGCCCTGCTCGACCTGGGGGTCGACCCACCGGGCCACGACCTGAAAGGGATCCGCTATCTCGCCGGTGGCCGTGGCGCGGAGGCGGACTTCGCCGCCGGCCTGGGCCGCGGTATCAGACGCACCACACTGCATGCGGCGCTGCTCGACGCGGTCGCCCGGGCCGGGATCGACGTGCAGGCCCTCGCTGCAACGGGAATGAGCCAGGACGACTCGGGCGTCACGGTCCGCACCGAGACGAGCGGCGCACCGGGCCCGACCCTTCGCGCGCCGTGGGTCGTCGCCGCCGACGGTCTCCATTCACCCACCCGGAGGTTCCTCGGACTCGACCGCGGGACGCAGTCCGGACCCACGCACCTGCGCACCGCGAAGCGGTACGGGCTGCGCCAGCACTACCGCACGAGGCCCTGGGGGAACCATGTCGAGGTGCACTGGAGCGCGTACGGCGAGGCCTACGTCACCCCGGTGGCGGATGACCTCGTAGGGGTCGCCGTCCTCACCCAGCGACGACCGACGGCCCAGGACCATCTGGTCGGTTTTCCGGAACTGCGTGATCGACTCCGCGATGCCCCCGTTGTGACGTCGCTGCGTGGTGCAGGGCCCTTCCGCCAGCGAACCACCCGACGGGTGGCCGGCCGGGTCCTGCTCGCCGGCGACGCGAGCGGCTACGTCGATGCCCTGACCGGCGAGGGGATCTCGCTGGGCATGGCCCACGCCCGCGCCGCGGTGGCGGCCATCGCCGCCGCGGACCCAGGGTCCTACGAGCGCTCCTGGCGGGCGGCCACCCGCCGCTACGCCCTGCTGACCCGCAGCCTCGTCCAGGTGAGTCGCCCTGCGTGGGGTCGGCGACTCGTCGTGCCCGCAGCCGCCGCCCTTCCGGCGGTCTTCCGGGTCGCCGTCAACGAGCTCGCGAGGCCCACCCCATGACGGACGACGAGCTCGTCGTGCTCCTCTCCCCGGACGGCCGGGCGATCGGCACCGCCCCCAAGGCGACCGTCCATCATGCGGAGACTCCCTTGCACCTCGCCTTCTCCGCCTACCTGTTCGACGACCGCGGCGAGCTCCTCCTCACCCAGCGGGCCCTCGACAAGGCGACCTTTCCCGGCGTCTGGACCAACTCCGTCTGCGGGCATCCCGCGCCCGGCGAGCGCCTGCCCGACGCCGTGCGCCGTCGGGCCCTGAATGAGCTCGGGGTGAGGGTCCGAGATCTGCGGCTCGTGCTCCCCGAGTTCGCCTACCGAGCCGAGATGGCGGGGATCGTCGAGTGGGAGATGTGCCCGGTGCTGGTCGGCCACGTTGACGACGCGCCCGCTCCGGATCCTGCGGAGGTGGCGGCCACCGAGTGGGTGCAGTGGGCGTATTTCGTCAAGGCGGTCCTCGACGGGAGCCGACCCATGTCCCTGTGGTGCCGTGAGCAGGTCCGCGCGCTCAGCGAGCTCGGTCCGTCGCCGCAGGCGTGGCCCGATGCCGACCCGTCCGCCCTGCCACCAGCGCTGCTGGACGCGCGCTGAGCGCCGATGGGTGGCCAACCCATCAGGTTGGACGGTCAGATCAGCTCCACCCACGTGGGCCACTGAGGCCGACTCGGTCCGTTCAGCGCCTCGAGCATCACGTGCTCGATCTGGTCCGGAGTCAGCTCCGCTGAGCCGGCCGCTCCGGGCACTGCCGCAGACCACGAGTGCTCGCCATCGGACATGACCACCGCAACCGGGTGACGACCGTCGGCGACGGCCGCCACGGTGCCCCAAGGTCGGTGGACCATCACCTGCTGGTCGCGATCCTCCCTCAGCTCGCGCAGCCACCTTCGGACCGTCTCCCGGTCGCTCAGCGCGGCTGACTCGCCCTCGACGCGGAACAGCCCACGCCTCGTCAGGCGCTCGACAGTCTCCCGTGGGGCACGAGGGCGCCGGGTGAACAGGTCCCGCAACCAGGCCACGTCATCCGAGCCTAGTGCGCCGGGCTCAGGGGGCAACCGTGAGGCGACGCAGTCCCGCGTCGTCGAGCCTGATGCCGAAGTGCTCATCCAGCACCCGGGCGACGTCCGTGACAGGGAGTTCCTGCTCCGAGCGGTACCCGTCCTTCGTGGTGATGAGCCGCCGACCCCCCGATGCCAAGGTCAGCGTCACGCGGCCGGTGGCCGTGAGGAGCGAGACGACGCTCTGCTGCGTGAAGTGGCTCCCCGGCGACAGCTGCTGCCACCGGTTCCGTTCCTCGAACTCGACCATCCGCCGGGGCGTGGTCGAGAAGAGGTACTGCGCCGCCCACCCGTTGCCGTGGTCCTCGCAGTAGCCCCACCCCCCGTCGTCGCCGCGTGCGAGCCCGACAGTCTTCCCACCCTCCTCGCGGCTGAAGCCGTCCTCCAGGGGCAGCGGCTCGACGAACGCGTCGCCGAAACCGACGTCAACGAGGTACGGCTGCGACAGGTGAGGCGACGTGACGAGGAGAGCGAGGTGGTCGAACTCCTCGGTGACCCCGCCGCCCTCGGTGCTCACGCGCGCGCTGAGGAGGTCAGCGGCATACCCCAGCGTCCGCAGGAGGGCCGCGAACAGGCCGTTGAGCTCATAGCAGTACCCGCCTCGGCCCTCCCGCAGCACCTTGTGCACCAGTGCGTGCTGGTCGAGGCGGATCGGCCGGCCGAGCGCGATGTCGAGGTTCTCGAACGGTACGTGCGTCAGATGCGCCCGTTGGAGTTCTGCGAGGGCCTCGCTCGTGGGTGCAGCGGGTGCCGGCACGCCGAGGCGGAGGAGGTATGCCGCTGAGTCCCCGGGTGCCAGCGCGGGCTCCCCGGTGGGTCGGGTCTCGGTCGATGTCACCTCCCCATGATCGGAACTCAACCGCCCTTGAGGTCAAGGCACGGCGAACGGGCGCCACGGCGGAGGCGTGGAGATCGGGACGTTCCGCCCTTCCCTCCGCGTCGGCGCGCCCGCAGGCTGGATAGTGCACTCACCCGAGTGCGAAGCCCGTGAGGGAGGACCGATGAACATCTCAGAACTGCTCAAGACGAGCGACGCGATCTCTGTGCGCAGGGTCTTTGGCGAGCCGTACGAGAAGGACGGCCTGACCATCGTCCCGGTCGCCGTGGTCGCGGGCGGCGGTGGCGGCGGCGAAGGCCATGACGAGGAGAAGCACCAA
>DASUQN010000108.1:0-5435 GCA_036280515.1 Intrasporangium sp.
ACATCCGCGCCGGGTCCTCGCCCTCCCGCTTGAACGGGAAGACGCCGGCCGTGTAGGGGAAGTAGCCGGGCAGGTTCTCCCGACGCAGGAAGGACACGAGCTCGCCGTGGTCCTGGTAGCGCGGCAGGGCGACGCGCGGGATCTTGTTGCCCGACAAGGACTCCCGCGTCAGGACGTTGCGGATCTCCTTGTCGCGGATCGTGACGACCTGTTCGTCGCCGGAGTACGACTCGACGACCTTCGGCCAGGTGGCGAGCTGGTCGGACACGTCCGACGGCAGGTCGCGGCGTGCCCCCTCGAGCAGCGCGTCGACCCCCGCCGCGTCGGAGCCGGCGTCGGCGAGCTCGCCACGGACGGCCTCGAGGCGCTGCACGCGGGATGCCTGGGCGGCATAGTCCTTCGTCCTGGCGTGATAGTCCCGGACGGTCTCGCTGATCTCGGCGAGGTAGCGCACCCGTGCGGACGGCACGACGGTGGCGATCTTGGTCGACTGCTTCGTCGAGACGGCCGGGAGCGCGCCCTCCTCGACCGGCATGCCCTGCTCGGCGAGCAGGCCACGCAGCTCCTGGTAGAGGGCGGTGACGCCGTCGTCGTTGAAGGTCGCGGCACTCGTCCCGTAGACCGGCATGTCGCCCGGACCCTTGCCGAACGCCTCCCGGTTGCGGACCATCTGCCGGCCCACGTCGCGCAGGGCGTCCTCGGCCCCGCGACGCTCGAACTTGTTGATGGCGACGACGTCGGCCCGGTCGAGCATGTCGATCTTCTCGAGCTGGCTGCTCGCGCCGAACTCCGGCGTCATGACATAGAGGGACACGTCGGCGTAGTCGACGATGGCCGCGTCGCCCTGGCCGATTCCGGGCGTCTCGAGGATGACGAGGTCGAAACCGGCGGACCTGGTGATCGCGATGACGTCGTCGAGGTTGGCCGGCACCTGGCTGTGTCCGCGGGTCGCGAGGCTGCGGAAGAACGCGCGGTCGCCGTCGAGCGACGACATCCGGATGCGGTCGCCGAGCAGGGCGCCGCCGCCACGGCTGCGCGTCGGGTCGATGGCGAGGATGGCCACGCGCAGCTTGTCCTGCTGGTCGAGGCGGAGGCGGCGCACCAGCTCGTCGGTGAGCGAGCTCTTGCCGGAGCCGCCGGTGCCGGTGATGCCGAGGATCGGGACCTGGCGCCGGGTGGCGGCCTCGCGGATCGCCTCCAGGGTGGCGGCGTCGAGGTCGCCCTCCTGCGCCCCGGTGATGGCGCGGGCGATGGCGGCACGCTCGCCGGAGAGCACGGCGTCCACGCTCGCCGTCTTGACGTCCCACGGGTCGAAGTCACAGTCCTCGATGACCGTGTTGATCATGCCCGCGAGCCCGAGACGCTGGCCGTCCTCGGGGCTGAAGATCGTGACGCCCGAGTTGCGCAGGCGAGCGATCTCCTCGGGCACGATGACGCCGCCACCGCCGCCGACGACCTTGATGTGCCCGGCCCCGTTCTCGTTGAGCAGCTCGACGAGGTACTCGAAGTACTCGACGTGCCCACCCTGGTAGGACGAGACGGCGACGCCCTGCACGTCCTCCTCGATCGCCGCGTCGACGACCTCCTGCACCGAGCGGTTGTGCCCGAGGTGGATCACCTCGGCACCCTGACTCTGCATGATGCGCCGCATGATGTTGATCGACGCGTCGTGGCCGTCGAAGAGGCTCGATGCCGTGACGATGCGGACGTGGTGAGCCGGTTGGTGCAGCTCGGACTTCTGGTTGCTCACGAGGGCCTCCGGGCAGGATGCGGCGGTGCGGCGGTTCAGCGCTGACTCCGAAAATACTAGGACTTCCTACTAATGGACGTCAACGCGTCCTGCGCCCTACCATGTGCGCATGACGGTTGGCGGCAGGCGGGGTCTCGACTTCGACCCGATCGATCGCGCACGTTCCCAGTGGGTGGAGTCGGGCTGGGCCGACGCCGCCGACGGCATGGCTGCGATCACCTCGCTCATGCGCGCGCACCAGATCGTGCTCGCTCGCGTGGAGGCCTCGCTCAGGCCCCTCGGGCTGACTTTCGCCCGCTACGAGGTGCTCATGCTGCTGTGGTTCAGCAAGCGCGGCTCCCTCCCGATGAAGGTCATCGGCTCACGCCTCCAGGTGCACCCGACGAGCGTCACCAACGCCGTCGACCGGCTGGAGGACGCCGGGCTGGTCACCCGGTCGACGCACCCCGACGACCGCCGCGCCTACCTCGTCGCGCTCACGCCCTCCGGTCGCGAGCTCGTCGAGCGGGCGACGAAGGCCCTCAACGCCGAGGTCTTCGAGCAGCCGGTCCTCTCGCCGCGGGACCAGCGCACCCTCGTCGACGTCCTGACCCGGCTCCGACACAGCGCTGGTGACTTCTAGCGTTTCTTCAAGACGTTGGCCGTATGCCGCTGAGCTCGCTCCCGCACGTACCTGCCCTCACGTGGTGGGCCGGCTGTGGCCCGCAGCGCTCGCCTCTGTCAGTGCTCGCGCCTCGCAGGGCCATCCGCGCCGACCGGGAAGAGCTCGGGCTCAAGGAATCCCTTGGCAGAAAATGCGTTTGCGACTGTGCTGCTGATGTCGTCGACCCCAGCTAAGGGAACGATGGCGATCGCCGAGCCCCCGAAACCGCCGCCGGTCATCCGCGCCGCGAGCGCCCCGGCGCTGATGGCGGTCTCGACAGCGGTGTCGAGCTCCACGGACGAGACCTCGAAGTCGTCGCGCAGCGAGGCGTGCGAGTCCGCGAAGAGCTCCGTGATCGCTCCGAAGTCGTCCGCCTCGAGCGCCGCCACCGTGCGGGCCACCCGGTCGATCTCGGTCACGACGTGGCGGACCCGGCGACGCAGCAGGGCGCTGGACAGGCGGCCCAGAGCCCGCTCGAGGTCCGCGAGCGCCAGGTCGCGCAGGGATCCGATGCCGAGCTCCGCCACGGCAGCGGCGCACTCCTCGCGCCGGTTGCCGTACTGACCGTCGTCGAGGGAGTGCGCCGCACGCGTGTTGATCACGAGGAGGGAGAGCCCATGCGCGGCGAGGTCGAACGGCACGTGCCGGGGCGCAACGTCACCGTCGAAGTCGAGCAGGAGCGCGGTGTCGCGGCGGGCCAGCAGGGAGGCGGCCTGGTCCATCCCGCCGGTCGGGGCGCCGGCCACGTCGTTCTCGGCACGGACGCACACCTGGGCAAGGGCGCGCCGGCCCTCGGCGCCGTGGAGACCATCGAGGCCGAAGAGATCGACTGCCGCCACGGCCACGGCGCACTCGAGCGCGGCCGAGCTGGACAGTCCGGACCCAAGGGGCACTCGGCCGTCGACGACGACATCGAGGCCGCCAATCCGGTGACCGGCCTGCTCCAGCGCCCACAGGACGCCGACCGCGTAGGCGGCCCAGCCCCCGCGGTTGCCCCGGAGCAGGCCGTCCAGCGGGATGGTTCGCTCTCCCGGCACCTGCCGCGAGAGGATCCGGACGAGCCGGTCGCCTCGGGGGCGGGCGGCGACGTAGGTCCGGCGCGGGATCGCGACAGGCAGGCAGAGCCCGTGGTTGTAGTCGGTGTGCTCGCCGATGAGGTTGACCCGGCCGGGGGCGGACCAGACACCGGACGGCTTCCCGGCGAAGGCGTCTCGGAAGGCGACGGCCAACGCATCCGGGACCGTGTGCGACTCCAAGGCGCTCAGGCTCCGGCGGCCACGATAAGGCGTCCGCGGATCCGGCCGGACTCGAGCAGCTCGCCCAGGTTGCGCTCCTGCTCCTTGACCGCGGCATACCGCTTGTCTGCCCTGTGGGCGTCACGGACCGCCACCTCGACCTCGTCCTCGAGCCGCTGCCAGGTCGCGTCAGCGGGAGCGAGATCATCCGACCAGACCGCGTCGAGCACCATGAAGCCGGCCGCGCCCAGCAGCCAGGTCAGCTCCTCCTCAGACGGGAAGGCATTGCCCCAGGGCACGTCGAACGAGTCAGCGGTCGACATGACGACGAGGAGCCCGAGCCGACCCGTCGGCCGCAGGACGCGTCTCAGCTCGGCGAGCCACACCCCCTTCTCGTACGTGGTGCACAGCGTGCCGAGTGACCAGGCAAAGCGAAACGATCCCGAGGCGAAGGGAAGCCGCGCACCTTCCCCCACCAGAGCCGGGAGGCCGAAGAGGGACGCTGCGCCTGCCGCTGCCTGGCGCATCGGTTCGACACACACGGGACGCAATGCCGTGTGCATCCTGGCGTAGGCGGCGGGCCCGCCGAGCCCAGCTCCCACGTCGAGGAGACGGCCCGCCGGTTGCGGCCCGAGCCGGGCGAGGAGCCAGTCGAGGCCCGAAGGACGGCCGCTACCCCGGCAGGCAGCCGGCATCGCGTGGTCCGGCCCGAGGTCGCTGACGGCCTGCCGAGTCCAGGCCGCCATCGTCCCGAACTCGTCCTGCAGCTGCTCGTCCACACCCATGCACAACTCCTACCCGAAGCCTGACCGGCTCTGTCGAGACACGGCCCGTTCGTCACGCTACGTCGGCGCCGTGACGATGGCGATCCCCGCGAGGTCAGCCGCGCACCAGGCGCCTCAGGTCGGTTGACGGGTCCGCCACGGCCTCCGGGTCGACCGGGATGGCGCGGTCGATGAGGCGCCGCGCGGCTCGCACGGCCCTGGAGTCGTCAACCGCCACGGCCCCCACCACCACACGGGCGCGGATCGCGAAGGCCGAGAAGGGCGGCGCGCCAAGAGTTCCGCGAACCACAACCCGCCCCACCATCAGGTCGCCCACGACCTCGACGTGGAGGCCATGGCGGTCCGTCCAGAACCAGCTCGCCGTGGGACTCGGCGTCGGACTGCCGAGGATGGTGGCCGCGGCCCGCTCGCCGTCGAGCCGGGCCGCCTCCCAGTGCTCGGCACGGGGCTCGACCACGCCGTCGGCCCGCACCTCGGTCGCGTCGCCGATCGCGAGGACCGCTGGGTTCGAGGTCACTTGGCGGCCATCGACGATGACTCCGCGCCCCGTGGCCAGCCCCGCCGCCTGCGCCAGGGACGTCTCCGGAACCATGCCGAGGGCCAAGACGGCTAGGTCGACGACAAGGCTGCCCTGGCCACGCGTGAGGTGCGCCGTGAGCCGGGCATCGGGGCCCCCGCCCGTCGGCTCGAACCGCTCGACGCCGCACTGGCGCACCGTGACCCCGCGTGCCCGGTGGACATCGTGCAGCCACTGGGCGACGGGCTCCCCGAGGACCTGGGCGAGCGGTGGCGAGACGATGTCGACGAGCGTCACCTCGGCGCCGAGTCCGGTCAGCGTGGAGGTGACCTCTGCGCCGATCAGTCCGGCGCCGACGACCAGGACGCGAGTGCCCGAGCTCGCAGCCGCACGGAGCCGGTCCGCGTCGTCAACGGTTCGAAGGACATGGACGCGCTCGCTGTCGGCGCCGGGAATCGCCGGCCGCGCGGCTCGACCGCCCGTGGCGATGACGACGCGCGAGGCC
>DASUQN010000109.1:0-4049 GCA_036280515.1 Intrasporangium sp.
CATCGCGCACGATCGCACCGCGAATGATGCCCTGACTGGCACCGAAGCGGACGAGGGGCTGGTCGGTCGCCACCCGGTGTGACCCGAGCGTCGCCAGGTAGCCGATCGCCTCGACGAGGTTCGTCTTGCCCTGGCCGTTCAACCCGATGAGCGTCGTGACTCCGGGAGACAGTGCGACATCGGCGCTGGGATAGCTGCGGAAGTCCTTCAGGGTCAGGTGTCGGACGTGCACGCCTGCTCAGTCGGCACGCTTCGAGCGCTCCGTGCCAAGCACCGTGTCGGCCTGGTCCGTCGGCTCCGTGGCGGGCGGGGCACCCGCGTCGACCGCATCCCGGGCCGCCCCGACGTTGGCCTGCGATGCCCTCTCGAAAGCCCGCGAGCTGGCGTCGCCCTTGGCCTCGAAGGAGCGTACGTCGTGCGCGACCTTGTCCCGCTTGGACGGCTCCTGGGGCACCTCACCCTCGCGGAGCGCGTCCCCCTCGGCGATCGTCATGACGTGGTGCCCGCCGAACTGGCCACGCAGCGCGGCGACTGCCTGCATGGCCGGAGACGTCTTCTGTCGGGACGCGAAGCGGGCGAAGAGGGACGCCGAGATGACCGGCATCGGGACGCCGAGGGCGATTGCCTCCTCGACGGTCCACCGACCCTCGCCGGAGTCCTGGGTGTAGTCGGACACGTTGCCGAGGTGGGGGTTCTCCTCGAGAGCGTCGACCATGAGGTCGAGCAGCCAGGAGCGGACGACCGTGCCGCGGCTCCACGCCCGGAACGTGCCCGGCACGTCCTTGACGATGTCCTTGGCCTCGAGCAGCTCGTAGCCCTCCGCGTAGGCGTGCATGAGGCCGTACTCGATGCCGTTGTGCACCATCTTCGCGTAGTGCCCGGCGCCTACGTCGCCGGCGTGGACGAAGCTCTCCTCCCGCGGCCCCTCGGGGCGCAGCGCGTCGAAGATCGGCATCGCCCGCTCCACCCACTGTTCGTCGCCGCCGCACATGAGCCCGTAGCCGTTCTCCAAGCCCCAGACCCCGCCGGAGACGCCGCAGTCGACGTAGCCGACGCCCTTGTCACCGAGGAGCTTGGCGTTCTCGAAGTCGTCGGTGAACCTCGAGTTGCCGCCGTCGATGACGAGGTCGTCGGCCTCGAGCAGCTCAGCCAGCCGGGCGACGGTGTCTCGCGTCGGATCGCCGGACGGGACCATGACCCACACGACACGTGGCACGCCCAGGGCCGCGACCATCGCCTCGAGCGTCGGGACGTCGGACACGTCGGGATTGCGGTCATAGCCGATGACCTCGTGGCCGGCGACGCGGAGCCGCTCGCGCATGTTGCCGCCCATCCTGCCGAGACCGATGAGACCGAGCTGCATGTCGAGTGCCTTCCGTCCTGAGCCCTGATGCCTGTGAGGGTAGTCGTCCGCCACCCACGCGTGTCGTCCCCGGGTCACATACCCAAGCAGGCCGATGCCGTATGCCGCTGAGCTCCCTTCTGATGGAGGGCGCAGTTCGTCCCCTCCCGCACGTCAGAAGCCCGGCGCTGGGTGGGAAGCGCTGCTCTGTCGATCGTCAGCTGGCGAAGCGGACCGGCATGAGGACGTAGCGGTACGACGAGTTGGTCTCGCTGTCGACCTCGGGCTGCCCCGTGAGGACCGCGGGCCTGCTCGGCTGGGTGAAGGAGAGCCGGCTCCAGGGCTGGCCCAGAGCGTGCAGGCCGTCGAGGAGGTACTGCGGGTTGAACGCGATCTGGATCTCGGGGCCGTGGAGGGTCGCCTCGACGGCTTCGCTCGCCTGGGCGTCGTCACCGGTGCCCGCCTCGATCGCGACCTGCCCGTCGGTGAACTTGAGCAGGACCGGGGTGTTCCGCTCGGCGACGAGGGCGACGCGTTTGACCGCCTCCTCGAGCGCGGCCGTCTCGATGATCGCCTCGGTGTCCACCGAGGTGGGGAAGATCGAGGTGACCTTGGGGTACTCCCCGTCGAGCAGGCGAGTGGTGGCCCGGCGCTGCCCGGCCTCGAAACCGATGAGTCCGTCCCCGCCGCCTCCGAAGGCCAGCTCGACCGACCCGGACGCCCCGAGGGCCTTGGCGGTCTCGGACAGCTGCCTTGCCGGGATCAGCGCGACGTGGTTGGCATCCGGCGTCGCGGGCGTCCACGTCAGCTCGCGCATCGCGAGGCGGTAGCGGTCCGTGGCAAGAAGCACGACCTTGTCGCCGTCGATCTCCATGCGCACGCCGGTCAGGATGGGCAGGGTGTCACCGCGGTCGGCGGCGATCGCCACCTGAGCGACGGCCTGCGTGAACACGTCCCCGGCGATGGTCCCGCTGGCCTCCGGTGAGGTGGGGAGGGTCGGGTAGTCGCTGACCGGCATCTCGCGGAGGCTGAACCGCGAGGAGCCACAGGTCACGTTGACCTTGCTGCCATCGGTGCCGACGTCGACGGGCTTGGCCGGCAGATTGCGGGAGATGTCGGCGAGCAGGCGTCCGAGGACGAGCACCTGACCCGGCTCCGCGACGTCTGCCGGCACGGTGATCCGCGCCGATACCTCGTAGTCGAAGGCGGAGAGGGTGAGGCCGCCATCGTCGGACGCCTCGAGCATGACGCCCGCAAGCACCGGCACGGGTGGCCGGGCGGGGAGGCCCCGGGCAACCCAGGTCACTGCCTCGGCCAGGACGTCTCGCTCAACGCGGAACTTCACGACGGACTCACTTCGCGACGATCGGATATGGGGTTCAGACAACATTGGGGGCTCAGACACTAGCCCGTGCAGGTGATTGTGCACCACAGGCCTGACGGTGCGTGGGTGGTCCGCACACCCCACGACATCCGGCAGGCCCGTACTGGGTACAGGCAGGGCAGCAGGTCGGGCCGTCGGGACCGCTGTACTCGGGGCTGCCCTCCTTGTCTAGGGTCTCGTCATAGTCGTAGGTGCTGTGGACGATGTGGACAACGCACGTCGGCCCAGTTCGGGTCGCGTGGCGAGGTGTGGACCGGCTGTGGGTGACCAGGCCACCGCTTCGGGTCGGCTGTGGACAGCCCGGCTCCGTGCACACGGTGAGCACAGGACGGGTCGCGGTTTTCCGCAGGATTTGCCTTCTCGTCCACAGTTGTCCACAGCAGGGTGTGGACAATCGGAGGCGGTCGTCATTTCCGCACCCTTTGTCCACATTGCTCCTGTGGAGAAGTGGACGACCTGTCCTCCACAGAGTTATCCACAGCGGTGGACAACCGCTTTTGGAGCCCCATGGCAGCCGCATCACTGGATGGTCTCGTTGTGTACACAGCTGTGGAAGGCGCTGTGGATTGGTCACGCATCTTGTCCACGTGAGGTGAGGAAGATGTCTCGAGCCCGCGCCAGGTGCCACTCGAAAAGCGCCTCCGGGTCCTCGACCGGACCGAGCTGGTGGAACAGCTCGCTCGTCACTGCGCCGAGGAGCAGAGTCCAGGCGGAGAGCCCTCGCGCCAGGGCTTGGGCGTCGACGTCGAGCCCGGCGAACAGGTCGTCCGCGAGGAGGTCGCCCACCGCACGCCCGGCGAGGCCGTTGACGGGGAGCTGCCCGGGCATGCGTCCTGCGCGCCGGACATCGTCGAGCAGGTGGATGAGGATGGCCTGGACCGCGGTGCCGGGCCCGATGGTCAGCTCTCCCGGTGCGGCGTAGTCGGGCACGGGGGAGCCATAGATCAGGGCGAAGTCGTGCGGGTTGGCCAGAGCCCACGCGCGCATGGCCCGACCGACAGCGTTCCACCGACCGTCGAGGTCGTCTGCCGGGACGGCCGAGTGGGCTGCGGCGGCTGCGTCAGCCAAGGAGGTGTACGCCCGCACGATGAGGCGGGTCAGGAGGTCGTCGCGGCTCGCGACATACCGGTAGATGCCAGAGGAGACCATGCCGAGCTCCTTGGCGACCGAACGCAGACTCAGGCCGGGTGCGCCGTACTTCGCCAGGTGTTCGCGGCCGACCCGGATGATGTCTGCCTCGATCGCGGCGCGGCGTTCCTGGCGTACTCCCATGCCGCCAGCCTGCCACAAAAGGCCAAGAAATGTGAGCACCGCTCTTGATTC
>DASUQN010000110.1:0-3533 GCA_036280515.1 Intrasporangium sp.
GCGGAGCAGGCGGAGTTCGTGCTGGCCGCACGCGAGCGCGGGGCGGCGGTCACCGGCAGGACGGTCGCCGACGACCTCGAGACCGGGACCACGGTCTGCTGGGCGCTGCAGAACGGCGGCGTCACGCTGGGCGAGATCGCCAGGGACGAGGACGACCAGCCGCTCGGCAACGAAGGTGATCAGCTGCGGACCAAGCGGCTCATGGCCGCGGCCGTGGACTCGCTGTGCCCCGACTACGCGGACCAGGTCGCCGAGCTCAACCTCCCATGACCCTCCCCTTCGCAATCGACTGAACAGCTCTCGGGTGAGACGGCCCGGAAGAAGTCCCTGCCCCATCCGGTTGGCATCGACGTGACCGATCCCAACCGTGCCCAGCTGAACATCCTCGACCTCGTTCCGATCGCTGAAGGCGGCTCCGCCGCCGACGCCATTGCCCAGACCGTCGACCTCGCCCAGCACGCCGAGCAATGGGGCTATGGCCGGTACTGGATGGCCGAGCACCACAACTTCCGTGGTGTGGCGTCGTCGTCCACAGCGGTGCTCATCGGCCACGTCGCCAACCACACCACGACGATCCGCGTGGGGGCCGGCGGCATCATGCTGCCGAACCACGCCCCGTACGTCGTCGCCGAGCAGTTCGGCACCCTGGCCACGATGCACCCAGACCGGATCGACCTCGGCCTCGGCCGTGCTCCCGGCACCGACCCGGGGACGGCGCGGGCCTTGCGGCGCAACGAGATCGCGGCGATGAACTTCGGCGCCGAGGTCCAGGAGCTGATGGGCTACCTCGGCGACCCGGACTCCGACGCGCCCGTGCGGGCCATCCCCGGCGAGGGGACCCACGTGCCGATCTGGATCCTCGGGTCGAGCCACGGTGGCGCGCAGGTGGCCGCCGCCCTCGGACTGCCCTACTCCTTCGCGTCGCACTTCGCGCCGGCAGCGCTGATGAGTGCACTCGAGGTGTACCGGCGCGGCTTCCAGCCCTCGCCGTCGCCCGGTGGCCTCGACGCGCCACGCACCATGGCCGGCGCCAATGTCATGGTCGCCGACACCCAGGCAGAGGCCGAGCGGCAGTTCACGTCGGTGCTCGAGCGGTTCCGCAGCATCGTGACGAACCGAAGGAGCGGTCTGCTGCCTCCGGCCGACGCGACCCCGGATGAGCTGCTGGCGTCGTGGTCGCCTGCCGAGCGGGCGGCCGTCGCGGAGATGACCCGGGTGTCGTTCGTCGGCACCCCGGCCCAGGTGCGCGACGACCTCGAGGCGTTCACGAAGGCCACCGGCGTCGACGAGGTCATCGTGGCGTGCGGCGCCTTCGACCCCGAGATCCGCAAGCGCTCGCTGGAGCTGCTCGCGGACGTGTGGTCCTGACCCCCGATCCACTGTCTGGAAGGCTGAGCCCATGTCCGAGCAGACCCCAGATCAGGCCACAACCGACTCCACCGCCACGCCGCCGAATGACGAGCGCCACGTCACGCTGACCCGGGACAGTGTGGGCCGCTACACGGTCCGCAACGACCGTGGCGGATCCATCACGACGAGCTCGGGCACCGAGGAGCTCTCACCGGTGGAGCTCCTGCTCGCTGGGATCGCCGCCTGCACGGCCGTCGACGTCGACACGGTGACGACGCGCCGTGCAGAGCCGGACAGCTTCCAGATCGACGTGACGGCGGACAAGGTCAAGGACGAGCAGGGCAACCACCTCAAGGACATCGAGGTGACCTTCCGGCTCCGCTTCCCGGATGGCGACGGTGGTGACGCCGCTCGCAAGATCCTGCCGAGCCTGGTCAGGCGGTCGCACGAGGAGTTCTGCACCGTGAGCCGGACCGTCATGCTCGGCGCGAAGGTGACTGCCCGCATCGAGTGATCCTGGGCGAGTGACCGGCCAGGCACACGCCCACCGACAATCGGGCCCGGGTGCGCTTGTCCGCGTGATTCGGTGACCAACCGAGCCGACAATCGCGCCGCGGCTCGATTGTCGGAGGCCCGCCGCGGTAGGTCGCCTCACCCGAGCCGCCAATCGCGCCCCGGACGTCAGGCCTTCGCCATCGGGCGCACGGTGAGGATCTGCTCGGCCCGACCGACCGGCCCGAGCTCGTCATGCAGGGTCGTGGAGGTCAGGCCCATCCCCGTCGTGCCCATGGTCACCTTGGTGTCGAAGCCGACCCAGCCGCGCACGGGCTCACGGAAGAGGTGGATCGTGAGGTCGACGTTGGGGAACATCCACTCCTGCGGCGAAACTCGCACGGCAATGCCGTTGGCCGTGTCGACGAGGCGGATGAGGTCGGCGGTGGGGGAGCAGGCCTCCCCGTCGACCAGGGGGTGGGGGCTGCGGATCCACGTGCGAGTGCGGCCGGGGCGGCGCTCGGGGTCGGCTCGGAACTCCACCCCGCGGATGTAGCCGCCCTCCCAGACCTCGGTGGCCTGCCAAGCCGGGAAGGCCTCCGGGCCGGGCATCGGCTCGAACTCGACGCCGGCCGCCGGAGAGGAGTCGTGGGCGGCGAGGCGCCAGGCGTTCGCTCGGACGGCGGCACGACCGTCCACGGACAGCGTCGCCTCGACCAGCTCGATGCTCCGCCCCGGGCGGGTCGTCCGCACGGAGACGCGGCTCGGTCGCGCCGGGATCACGCCGAGGATGTCGAAGCTGACCCGCGCGAGCTGCATGTCCTCGCGCGGCTCGTGCAGGTCGATGACATGCGTGAGGAGGCCGCCGACCGGGGCCATGTGCTGCTCGTCGTCGCGCCAGGCACCCTGGACGTGGACGGTGGGCGCGAACAGGTCATCGTCGAGTCGCCGGTAGAAGGCGGGCACGTCCTCGAGCGCAAACTCGGGCTCGGGCGGCTGTTCCGGAGAGATGTTCGTCGTGCCCACCCCGTCACCCTATGACCCGTGATGGCTGGCGCCTTGCCCACCATGGCAGGCTGCGCGCTGTGTTCGCTCGCGTCTGGGAGTACGAAGTGCCCGCCGACCAGGTCGACGGCTTCGTCGCGGCGTACGGTCCGACCGGTGACTGGGCGAGGCTGTTCGCTCGGGGCGATGGGTTCGCGCGGACGGAGCTGTACCGCAGCACCGAAAGGCCCACCCGATTCATCACCGTGGACCTGTGGAGGAGCCAGGCGGCCTGGCAGGAGTTCATGGGCCGCTGGGGACTGGCCTATGCGGAGCTGGACCAGGCAATGGAGCCGCTGGCTGCTGGTGGAACCCTCCTGGTGGAGGGTTCCAGCGGGTAGGACTCGGCGCAGCTGGGCGACGCCAGGTTGGGAGTCGGTGAGGAGTCGGCTAGGAGTCGGCGGGCTTCACGAGGCCAAGGCCCAGGTCGACCATCCGGACGAGCCGTGGAACGAGCTCCTCGATGGCGCTGCGGGGCAGGTCACGGAGCGGTCCCTCGAGAGCGAGCATGGCGAGGCCGTGGACCGCGGACCAGGCGAGCAGCTCGGCGCCCTCCCGCTGACCAGCGGGCAGCGCGCCCGTCTCCAGCATCTCGTCGAGCTGGTCGGACAGGAGCTGGAAGGGCGTCCGGCCGCCCGCGCCTGCTG
>DASUQN010000111.1:0-2214 GCA_036280515.1 Intrasporangium sp.
CTCGTCACGATGTCGTGGCGCAACCTGGCCAGCACCATCGTCGAGAGCCTGCCGCCGGGCTCGTTCGCGCACCTCGTGACGGGGGACGAGGTGACCCGGGGCAAGCCGCATCCGGAGCCCTACCTGCTGGCCGCGCGGCTGATCGGCGCTGACCCGGCCGCGTGCGTGGCCCTGGAGGACTCGCCGACCGGCGTCCGCTCCGCAACCGCGGCAGGCGTGCCGACCATCGCGATACCGCACATCGTGCCGGTGCCGCCGGTCCCCGGAGCGGTGCACCTGTCCACGCTGGAGGGCCTTCGGGCCAACGAGCTGCTGGCCGTGGCGGCGGGCACCGGGTCCGTTGGCGCCGCCTCAGGCGAGTGACGCCGTCCGCTCACTGAGTCTCCTGAGGTTCAGCAGCTGGCGGCGCATCATGACGAGATCTCCCCACGCGAGCGCCAGCTGGCGCAGGCGCTCGAGCCCGTTGCGCGGGCGCGGCAGCATCAGGTCGCAGCGCAGCACGGTGCGGGCCCCATCGGGAAGCGTGCGGTACAGGATGGTGAGCGGCCCGAATGCGAGCAACGCCACGCGGTCGGTCAGCTCCAAGGTGATGCTGCGACCCGGCTCGAAGGAGGTGAGCGTGAAGATCTCCGCGAAGGCCTGACCGGTCTCGATCGGGTCGGTCCTGGTCATCGTCTGAGGGCTCCGGCGGCCGCGGTTGTCGATGAGGTCGTAGCTGTACGGAGCCACCCGAAGCTGTCCCAGCCACCCGAAGACGACGGGAGCCTCGGCGCGGATCCGGACGGCCCGGGACAGGAGCACCTCGCGACCAGGACACTCCGGAGCAGGAGGTGTGCTGCCGAGGTCGCCCCACGTCCACGGGAGCCCGGGACGCGGCACGGGCGAGCCGGTGCGGCGGTCTGTCGTTGTCATGCGCCGTGTCATGCACCGAGCGTCGAGCCGCGCCGGGTGTGCGGGCATCGCCCGCAGGTCGTGTTGCGCTCAGTCTCGCGGTGGATCCTTTGCCTCTTGCCGTATGCCGCTGAGCCGGCTTGCGCTCCGCGTACGCTCCCAGCGCGGCTCATCCCCAGGCTCCGTCAGGCTCCGGGCCGGACCAGCCCCGACTCGTAGGCGAGGACGACGGCCTGGACCCGGTCCCTCAGCCCGAGCTTGCCGAGCACATGACCCACATGCGTCTTCACCGTGGCCTCGGAGAGGAACAGACCCTTGGCGATCTCGGCGTTGGAGGCGCCCTTGGCCACCTCGAGGAAGACGTCCTGCTCGCGGGCGGTCAGCTGCTCGAGGACCCGTTGGGCCTCGCCGTCGTCCGTCGTCGGCGCCGCCAGGACGTGTGCGATGAGGCGACGGGTCGTGGGAGGTGAGACCACGGCGTGTCCCGCATGCACGACCCGGATGGCGTCGACGATCTCCTCGGCTCGCGCGTCCTTGAGCAGGAACCCGCTCGCGCCCGCGCGAATGGCCGCGAAGGCGTACTCGTCGAGGTCGAACGTCGTGACGACGATGACCCTGGGCGCGTCCGGTCTCGAGACGATCTGGCGGGTCGCCTCGATGCCATCCATCCTGGGCATCCGCACGTCGACGAGGACGACGTCGACCCGATGCCGCAGGCACAGCTCCACCAGCGCCGCTCCGTCCTCGACCTCTCCCACGAGGTCGAGGTCAGGCTGGCTCCTGACCACCATGGCAAGTGCCGACCGCATCAGCTCCTGGTCGTCGGCAATCGCGACGCGGATCCTGGCTGGCGTGCTCACTGGTGGCTTCCTTCGTCTTCGGGTCGGTTGTCGTCGGGTTGTTCGGCACTGGGTTGTTCGGCACTGGGTTGTTCGGCACTGGGTCGGTCGACACGCGGTCGGTCTGCATCGGGCGCAGGGATCCGGGCCTCGACGACGAACCCGCCATGCCCGGACGGGTCCGGTCCGGCGCGCTCCAGACGACCGCCGACGAGGGCGAGGCGTTCTCGCATGCCGAGCAGGCCACGGCGCGGTCCTTCGGCGCCGGGTGCCTCGGCGCCGGCTCCGTCGTCCTCCACCCGGATCCGGAGGCCGGCCGGGCTCCAGTCCAACGCAACCCTGGCACTCGATCCGGAGGGAGCATGCTTGACGACGTTGGTCAGTGACTCCTGGACAACCCGGAAGGCGGCCAGGGCCGTCGTCGGCGGCAGCGGGACGGGCTCTCCCGTGGCCACCAGCTCGACCGTGGTGCCGGTGCGCCTCA
>DASUQN010000112.1:0-2560 GCA_036280515.1 Intrasporangium sp.
CTGCTTGAGGTTCGTGCGCAGGGGGCTGCGGTCGATGAAGGGCAGGTCGTCCCACAGCAGCGCCGTCTCGAAGATGTCGTCCGGGATGGGGGGCGGGTTTGGGTCCGGACCGGGACTCGGGGCCACCGCGTCCGTGTCGGCAGGCTCGCCGAGCAGGCGATAGAGGAAGATCCTTCCCTGGGCACTGTTCGGATTGACGATGACCCGCTCGATCAGTCTGCGCAGGCTCTTCTGCCTGGCCGCCGTGATCGTCACGTCCTGCCAGAGGTAGGCGACTGGCTGCTCGAGGTCGACGTAACCGAGATCGACGCCGGCCTCGAGCGCGAAGCCCCTGACCTCCGCCTTCGACTGGAACGTCTTGCGCAGGAAGTCGATGAGGTCCCGGGCGTCCGGGTGCGTGAGGTCGAGGGGTCCGTCGACCAGACCCATGTCAGAGCACCCCCTCCGCGGTCAAGGCCGCCACGACCCGGTCGATCCGCCGGCCCTGGTTGTAGTACTCGGTGCGGCCGTCCCTCACCGTGCTGCCCCAACGGTGGTGCAGGCCGACGAGCTGCCACTGCTCGTTGAAGACCGGCGAGCCGGATGAGCCGGCCTCCGTGTCGGTGCGGTACTGGATCACGTCCTCGGTGACCGCGACGACGACGTTGTGGATCATCCCGATCTTCTTCTCGCGGCCCTGCGGGTGCTGGATGATGTAGACCCGGTCGAGCGGCTCGGGCGCCGTGGCCCCGTTGAGCGGGATGATCCGGGCCGACTCCGGCATCGACGTCGCCGTCCGCACCACGGCCCAGTCGTGGTCGGCCTTGCCGACGATCGTCTCTGGCTTGCACGCCACCACGGTGTAGTCGCGGGTCGCGCCGCCGAAGGACAGCTCGAAGCCGAACCATGCCTCCACGGCCGTGGCTGGCCCGACGTCGTCGAAGAGCACGTGGTGGTTGGTCAGCAGGAGATCCGTGCCGATGCGGAAGGCCGTGCCGTAGTAGCGCTTGCCGTCGTTCAGGGTGACGAGCAGCTTCGCCACCGAGGGGCTGAGCTCGAGGCCACGCTCGAGGAAGGACACGTCGAGCAGGGTCGACTGTGCCTCGATGGTGCGCTCCAGACCGGTGGCGTCAGCGGGGTCGACCTTCCACGCGACGTCGTCCATCGAGTCGGTCGGATCGGTCGAGGCCGCATCCGTCTGCGCCAGCAGCGAGTCGAGCATCGGCCGGATGGCGGCGGCGTTCGGATCCTTGGCTGCGGTGCTGAGCAGGACGCGGAGTCGGTCCTGCTTGCGGGCCGTGTCCAGCACCGCCGTCCAGACGAGGTTCATGGGTCCGGACATGTCGACGAAGCCGGCATCGACGCCCGCGGACCTCATCAGGTCGCGCACGACGGCGGGCGAGTCGAAGGTGCTCAGCAGCGTGCTCTTCAGCTGCTGGACCTCGGGATGGCTGAAGTCGAGCGGATAGGTGTCGAGGACGTTGCTCATGGCCGCTCCACAAGCGTGTCGTGCTCCAGTCCTGCCATGCGAGCCACCCCCTGGCGATGCACGCGACTCCCCTTCAAGTGAAGCACTCAGCCACGCCCCTATTCGCACGAACGGGATTTTTGTCCCGAATCTTGTTCACTCGATGAGGGGTGGGAGTGCCGTTTGTCCGTCATGAATTGGGTACTGGGTCGTCTACATGACGGCGCGGTCGCCCCCTGCAGACCCCCAAGGCGGGGGCGATCGCGCATTCCATTCCCACGAGAAGAAGCGAGCCATGGACATCCTGATGCTGACCACCCCGATCGTCGTCATGATCGGTCTCCTCGCGCTGATGCAGCGCATCGAGACCGGCATGACCGAGAAGGCGCCGGTCCGGATCTCCACCGGCGATTCACCGGCTCGCCCCCAGGCCAAGACTCGCCGTCAGGAGCCCTCGCGGTTCCTCGCCACGGCGCCGCTGGCCTTGCTCGTGCTGGCGGCGGTGCTCGCCGGGAGCGCCGTCGTCCGCATGGCATCCTGACCGGCTGATCCAACCGCCGCGACCGACCCGGGACTGGAAGGACACGAGCCCCCGGAAGCGAGCCCAGCGGCATACGATCCCGTCGTGCGCATCGACACCCCGGGCCTGGCCACGGATCTCGCCGTCCTCGAGCTCGAGGGCTCGACGATCACGGACCACGGGGACCACCTGGTCATCCGGACGGAGAGCAACCCGACGTACTACTGGGGCAACTTCCTGCTCCTCGAGCGGGCGCCAGCGTCGAGCGAGATCCCTTCGTGGATGGAGCGATTCGAAGCGGAGTTCCCAGGCGCTGGTCACCGCGCCTTCGCGATCCTCGAGGTCGACGCCGACCACTCGGGGTGGAAGGGGCACGGCTGCACGGTTGAGCTCGACACCGCCCTCGCGGCTGACCGGATGCTGGCGCCCCCGCGCCCGGCCATCGACGTGGAGATCCGACCGTTCTCCACGGACGACGACTGGGAGCAGTCGGTGCTCGTCCTGGCCTCTGACGACGACAACGGTCACCCCGAGACCCGCCTGGCCTTCGAGCGCCTGCGCGCACGGGCCGAGCGAGAGCAGGCGGAGGCGGG
>DASUQN010000113.1:0-6833 GCA_036280515.1 Intrasporangium sp.
CGAGGGTGGGATGGACGCCTCTGGGCACTTCGCGGTCTGGGGCGGCTTCAACGCCAACAAGCAGAACGTGAACGGCACGTTCACTTTCAATATCAATGGCACCTGGGAAGACGGCTCCAAGCTGAGCGCCCACTCGGTCGAGCACTTCAACACGACCCCAGGTGGGGTGGAGTTCTTCTGGACGAAGTGCCATTCGTCGTGAACCCGCTCGCAATCACATGAGCCGCGTGCGCACCGCGCGCACGCGGCTCTGCGCGCGGCGGGCTCGCCGTCCACGTCAGCCGCATGGCGCCAGCTGACGTTAGGGTGGCCCGGTGCGTCTCGTCATCGCCCGCTGCAGCGTCGACTATGACGGGCGGCTCACCGCCCACCTCCCGCTGGCCACCCGGCTGCTCGTCGTCAAGGCGGACGGCTCCGTCCTCGTCCACAGTGACGGCGGCTCCTACAAGCCGCTCAACTGGATGTCGCCGCCGTGCACCATGGCCGAGCTCGAGCCGGTGGACACCCAGTCCGAAAACGGCGTCGTGGTCGTGTGGCGCGTCCAGCACGCGAAGTCCGAGGACCGGCTCACAGTCCACATCCACGAGGTCCTCCACGACTCTGCTCACGAGCTGGGCGTCGACCCCGGGCTCGTCAAGGACGGCGTCGAGGCCCACCTGCAGAGGCTGCTCGCCGAGCACATCCACACCCTCGGGCACGGCTGGTCCCTCGTCCGGCGTGAGTACATGACAGCGATCGGGCCGGTCGACATCCTCGCCAAGGACCACGCGGGAGCCAGCGTGGCCATCGAGATCAAGCGGCGCGGGGAGATCGACGGCGTCGAGCAGCTGACGCGCTATCTCGAGCTGATGAACCGCGATCCGCTGCTCGCCCCCGTGACCGGCATCTTCGCCGCCCAGGTGATCAAGCCACAGGCCCGCACGCTGGCGGAGGACCGCGGCATCCGCTGCGTCGTGCTCGACTACGACGCGCTCAGGGGGATCGACGACGCCGAGGCCCGCCTCTTCTGACCCCCGACAGCCTTCAGCGGACGCTCAACGGAACAGCGCCACGACGCTGACGAGCAGCGGCGCCACGAGCAGCGAGGGCAGCAGGTCCCCGACCGGGATGTGCCGGACGTTGAGGAGCCGGAAGGCGATGCCGATCAGGAGCAGCCCCCCTGTCGCCGTCAGGGCCGCGATGTGGGCCTCCGGCACCACGGCGCCGAGCGTGACGCCGAGCAGGGTCAGCCCGCCCTGGACGACTGCGACGGACACGGCTGACAGCAGCACACCCACGCCGAACGTCGACGCGAAGGCGATGGCTGCGAAGAAGTCGAGCGCCGACTTGAGCACCAGCTGGTCGATACCCCTGCCGAGCCCGTCGGAGAGGGAGCCGAGGATCGTCAGCGGACCCACGCAGAAGAGCAGGGACGCGGTGAGCCAACCCTCGATGAAGCGCTCCCGCTCCGCGTGGTCGTGCTGACCCTTGGCCCCGTGCCGCTGGACCCAGCCCTGCACCACTCCCGCGAGCGACTCGAGCCGGTCCTCGATCCGGAGCAGCGCGCCGACGATGCCGCCGAGGAGCAGGCCCCCGAGAACGATGAGCACCGGGACGCCCGACCCGACTGCGTCCTCCAGGGCCGGCGAGGTGATGTCGAGCGCGGAGAGGATGGCGACGAGCAGGGTGACCAGGCCGAGGCAGTCGGTGACGACGCGGCGCACGCGGTCGGGCAGGCGGTTGCCGGCCAGCATGCCGATGCTGGCGCCGAGCAGCACGGCGATGACGTTGACCACTGTGCCGAGCCCGGGGAACCCTCCATCCATGCGGCACAGGCTAGGGTGAGGCCTCAGCGTCCCGAGGGCCGGTCCACGATCCGTCCGCCGTCTTGGGTCGCGCTATACGTTCTCGTCGAGACTGTGCAGGCTCGTGCCGTCCGCGTCGACGAGCATGAGCACCGGCTCCGTGGCCGCTCCCCCGCGCACGACGACGACGGTCTCACCCCGGTGACGATCGACGATGTCCTCGAGTCCGTCCGACCCGTCCTCGAGGTCACCACGGCCGCTGTGGCACGGGACGCCGAGGTCCTCCGCCAAGGTCTCGACGGGACCGGTGTCGGGAACGTCGTCAGCGGCATACACCGCCTGGACCCGCTCCCGGTGGAGCTCGGAGGCGAGCCATGTGACGTCACCCAGCCCACGCGGAGTGACGACGACGATGCGGGCCGCGCACTGGAGATCGCTCATGCTGTGACTGTATGCCGACGCACGGGGGCAAGCCCGCATGGACCCGCAACAGGCCCGCGTGGCCCGGCTTGTCGCCTCACGCGCGCGTGGGTTCGTGGGCGGCCAGGCCCCGTGACGTGCGGATGACGCCGACGATCTCTCCCATGATCTCGTTGAGGCCGAAGTCCTTGGGCGTGAAGATCATGGCGACTCCCGCCTCGCGCAGCTGCGCGGCGTCGGACTCGGGGATGATTCCGCCGACGATGACGGGGACCTCCCCCGCGCCGGCGTCGCGCAAGCCGCGGAGAACCTCGGGCACGAGCTCCATGTGGGAGCCGGAGAGGATCGAGAGCCCGACCACGTGCACGTCCTCGGCCACTGCCGCGGCGACGATCTGGTCGGGCGTGAGCCGGATGCCCTGGTAGATCACCTCGAAGCCGGCGTCGCGCGCTCGCACGGCCACCTGCTCCGCGCCGTTGCTGTGGCCGTCGAGCCCCGGCTTGCCGACGAGGATGCGCAGCTTCTCGCCGAGGTCGGCACTCGTGCGGGCAACGGCGGCCCGGACGCGGGCCAGCGCCTCTCCGGGCTCGGCCCCGCCGACCCCGACGGAGCCGGTGACCCCGGTCGGCGCGCGGTACTCACCGAACTGGTCGCGCAGGGCAGCCGCCCACTCCCCGGTCGTCACGTCAGCCCGCGCGCACTCGAGGGAGGCGGCCATGAGGTTTGCGCCGGATGCGGCGTCGGCCTTGAGCCGATCGATGGCGGCGGCCGCCCGGTCTCGGCGTGCGGGGCCAGCGTCGCGCTGCTGGCGCCACGTGCGGACCGCTTCGGCGGCCGCCTGCTCCACGGACGGGTCGACGGTCTGGATCGCCGTGTCGAGGTCGGCAGTGAGCGGGTTGGGCTCTGTCGTCTCGAACCTGTTGAGGCCCACGATGACCTCGTCGCCGGCCTCGATGCGGCGACGGCGCTCCGCGTGCGAGGCGACGAGTGCGGACTTCATGTAACCGGACTCGACGGCAGCGACCGCGCCGCCCAGCTCCTCGATGCGCGCCATCTCGGCCCTGGCTCCGGCGACCAGCTCGGCCACCTTGCGCTCCACGACGACGGAGCCGGTGAAGAGGTCGTCGTACTCCAGCAGGTCGGACTCGAAGGCGAGCACCTGCTGCATGCGCAGCGACCACTGCTGGTCCCACGGTCGCGGCAGGCCGAGGGCCTCGTTCCACGCCGGGAGCTGGATGGCTCGGGCCCGGGCGTCCTTGGAGAGGGTCACGGCGAGCATCTCGAGGACGATGCGCTGGATGTTGTTCTCCGGCTGGGCCTCGGTGAGACCGAGGCTGTTGACCTGGACTCCGTAGCGGAACCGGCGAGCCTTGGCGTCGGTCACGCCATAGCGCCGCCGGGTCAGCTCGTCCCACAGCTCGACGAAGGCGCGCATCTTGCACATCTCCTCGACGAACCGGACCCCCGCGTTGACGAAGAACGAGATGCGTGCGACGACGTCGGAGAACTCGTCCGCGGGGACCTGGCCGGAGTCGCGAACGGCGTCGAGGACGGCTACGGCCGTCGACATCGAGTAGGCGATCTCCTGGACCGGCGTAGCACCGGCCTCCTGCAGGTGGTAGCTGCAGATGTTGATCGGGTTCCATTTCGGGATCTCACGTACCGTGTAGGCGATCATGTCCGTGATCAGGCGCAGCGATGGCCCGGGCGGGAAGACGTACGTCCCGCGAGACAGGTACTCCTTGATGATGTCGTTCTGCGTGGTCCCGGCGAGCGCGTGCACCCACTCCTCGGGAGCCTCGCCCGCGGCCTCGGCCTGCCGCTCGGCGGCGACCTGGTAGAGCGCGAGGAGCCACATGGCGGTCGCATTGATCGTCATCGACGTGTTCATCTCCTTGAGCGGGATGGCGTCGAAGAGCGCGGACATGTCGCCGATGTGGCTGATCGGCACGCCGACCTTGCCGACCTCGCCACGCGCGAGGACGTGATCGGGGTCGTAGCCGGTCTGGGTGGGCAGGTCGAAGGCCACCGAGAGGCCGGTCTGTCCCTTGGCGAGGTTGCGTCGGTAGAGCGCATTGCTGGCCGTCGCGCTGGAGTGTCCCGCGTAGGTCCGCATGACCCAGGGACGGTCGCGGGATGGTCTTGCGGCGGCAGGCGGAGCGCTCTCGTCGGGCATGGTCCCGAAGGTACCTCCGGGCCTTCTCGTCGGGGAGTCGGTCAGGCGGTGAGAGGCGCCACAGTATGCAGCCCGCCGTGACGCGAGGCGAGGATGCGGTCGAGCCGGCATCCGCGCAGGAGGCGTCGGGTCCGATCGCTCGGGTCGACGAGCAGGAGCTGCCGCTGCGCCCGGGTGGCTCTGCGATGCAGGTGCAGGATGACCCCGAGTCCGGTGGCATCGCCGATCTCGGCACTGCCCAGGTGGAGGCGGAGCTCACCGGCACCAGTGGCGATGACCGCGTGGATGGCGTCACGGATGTCGGGGACGGTGTGGACGTCGAGGCGACCCTCGATGATCACGTCATGCCCATCGGGTGCTTCGAGCACCTTGACCGGCGTCCGCGTCGACATCCTTCGGTGGGCATTCAGCGACATTGTGACCCCTCTCAACTGCTGCTGCCGTCATTCATGATGACGCCGCCGATCCCAAGAAGGTTGCCCGCCGGAGTCAAGAAAGCGTCAAGAAAGACTGCCGGGGACCCGGGGATGTTAAAGAGTCCGTCAAGTCGCGCGGAAGATCTCGGAATGTGGACTACTCGTACCAGTGCTCGTCCGGCTCGCGGGTGACGTCCGCGCCGAGCGAGCGGAGGGCGACCTCGAAGTGTGGATAGCCACGGTCGATGTGGTGGACGCCGCTGACGAGGGTGTAGCCCTCCGCGACCAGGCCGGCGATGACGAGGGCCGCACCTGACCGGATGTCGCTGCTCTCAACGGGTGCGCCGGACAGGAGCGGGACTCCATGGGTCATGACGTGGTGGCCATCGACTTGCATGTCGGCCCCCAGTCGGGCGAGCTCCTGCACGGTGCGGAAGCGTGCCTCGAAGAGGTTCTCGGTCACCATGGCGCTGCCTTCGGCCACCGCGTTGTAGGCGAGTGCGAAGGGCTGCAGGTCGGTCGGGAATCCCGGGTAGGGCAGGGTCGCGACGTCGAACGCTTTCGGGCGCGCGGCTCCGTCGGGCGCCGCGACCCGGAAGCCGCGAGCCGTGCCCTCCACGTGACAGCCCGCCGCTGCCAGTGAGTGGAGGGGTGAGCGCAGGTGCTCCGCGACGCCCCCGACCACCTCGATGTCACCGCAGGTCGTCGCGGCTGCGAATGCCCAGGTGCCTGCGGCCACCCGGTCCGGCAGGACGCGGTGCTCGGTCGGCTGAAGAGCGTCGACGCCGTCGACCACGAGGCAGGAGGTGCCCACGCCAGTGATGCGCGCGCCCATCGACGTGAGCATCTCCGCAATGTCAGCGATCTCCGGTTCGCGCGCGATGTTGTCGATCGTCGTGCGGCCGCGTGCAAGGACGGCGGCCATGAGGATGTTCTCGGTCGCGCCGACGCTGGGGAAGTCGAGCCGGATCTCCGCCCCGCGGAGCCCTCGCGGCGCCTTGGCCACGAGGTACCCGTGGGTGACCCGCACGTCGGCTCCGAGAGCCTCCAACCCCGCCGCATGGAGGTCGAGACCACGGGACCCGATCGCGTCGCCACCGGGGATGGCGACGTCCGCCTCGCCGATCCTTGCGACGAGAGGGCCGAGCACCGAGATCGAGGCCCGCAATGCCCGGACGAGCTCGTAGTCGGCGCGATGCCCGATGGACGCTGGGACGTCGATGACGGCGACTCCCGCCGCGGGGTCGTAGTCGACGGAGACGCCGAGTCGCCGCAGCAGCTCGGCCATGATCCGCACGTCGGCGATCTCGGGCATGTTCGTCAGGGTGGTCCTGCCCTCGGCGAGAAGAGCCACCGCCATGAGCTTGAGAGCGCTGTTCTTCGCGCCGACGACGGGGACCTCGCCGACGAGTCGTGCGCCGCCGACGACCCGGAACCGCTCTCTCACGCTGCGACCCTACCCATGCCGACCCCTGCTCCACCCTGCCTCCCCGTCGCGGACGGGAGTTCCGACCAGTGAGAGAGTGCTGCCATGGTCAACCTCACGAAGATCTACACACGGACTGGTGACGACGGGACGACGAGCCTCGGTGACTTCTCGCGCACGAACAAGAGCGACGACCGCCTGCATGCCTACGCCGACACCAACGAGGCGAATGCCGCCATCGGCATCGCCATCGCGGCGGGTGGTCTCGAGGACGAGGTCAAGGCGACGCTGCTGCGGGTCCAGAACGAGCTGTTCGACGTCGGGGCGGACCTCTCGACCCCGCTCCAGGAGACGTACGAGTACCCACCGCTGCGGGTGGACCAGCCGTGGATCGACGACCTCGAACGGGACTGCGACCACTACCTCGAGCGCCTGGAGAAGCTGCGCTCCTTCATCCTCCCCGGCGGGACCCCCGGCTCGGCCTACCTGCACCTCGCGACGACGATCGTGCGGCGGGCGGAGCGGGCGGCCTGGGCGGCGATCGAGGCCCACGGCGACCAGCCCGGAGCCGTCCGCGGCGTCGGGGGTGTCAACGTCCTCACCGCCAAGTA
>DASUQN010000114.1:0-5416 GCA_036280515.1 Intrasporangium sp.
CCAGGGAGCGGTGGCCGGTCAACGGCGCGCCACGCAGCATCGCGTACTTCTGTGGTCCCATCCCGGACGACCGGGACGATGCTGACCTGGACCATGCGGACCTGGGCGGTGCCGAGAGCCGCGTGCGCGAGAGGCTCCGGACGTTCCTCGACAACGAGGTGGGCGCGCTGTGGCCCGGGGCGACCAGCTCGCGAGGCTTCCGGTGGCAGCTGCTCTGGGACGACGAGGGCCGCAACGGCCCGGAACGACTGGATGCCCAGTACCTCAGGGCCAACGTCGACCCCTCGGACCGCTATGTCCAGTCCCTGCCGGGCTCGGGCCGACACCGGATCGCCGCCGGGAGAACCGGCTTCGGCAACCTCGCCGTGGCCGGCGACTGGACCGCGTGTGGGTTCGACGCGGGCAGCTTGGAGGCCGCGACGCGCTCGGGCATCCTTGCCGCGCGCTCGATCTCGTCGGGAGAGGTCAGTGGCCGAGCCTTCGGTGAGGCGGCGCGATGAGTGCCGAGCAGCAGCTCCCTCACGGCCTCCGGGCCATCGCCGACGACGTCCAGCGCTTCGCCTTACTCTCGGCTGCCACCGTGGTGACTCGTTATGTCGAGATGGTCGACAGTGTGCTCACCGACGGCGATCTTCCGTTGCCCAGGGGGCCGGACGACTTCGGGACGGCCATCCTCGATGGCCTCCGGGCGCGGCCGGGGGTCACCTCGGTGGAGACCCTCGTGCTGCCGACCACGCGGCCGGGATCGAGCTCCGAGGGCCCGTTGTGGATCCACAACCCCACGTCAGCGCCAGTGACGAACATCGATCTCGAGGTGACCCGCCTGACGTGTTCTGGGGCCGCTGTCATCCCGCTGGACGCGATCTCGATCAGCCCGAACAGGACACCAACGGTGGAGCCCCATGGTCGGCAGCGGGTCTGGATCCGGGTGGCCGTGCCGGTCGGACAGCGCCTCGGTGTCTACCACGGCTTGGTGATCGGGTCGTTGGCACCGTCAGAGCCGCTTGCCGTGCGTCTCGAGGTCGCGTCTCGGGCGGGGGCCTCATGAGCGCTGTCGAGACGGGATTCGTCGACGAGCTTGCCACCTACGCCGGGCTGGCCCGGCGGGCTGCTGCCGCGTACCTGTCCGGCGACCTGTCGCCATACCTCGAGGTCCCGGCCACGGAGTACCTCGATCGAGGCGGGAAGGGGCTGCGACCCGCGCTGTGCCTCGCCACGTGCAGCGCGTTCGGCGGCGAGGTCGAGGCCGCCCTGCCCTCTGCCGCCGCCATCGAGCTGCTCCACACCGCGTTCCTCGTCCACGACGACGTCGAGGATGACAGCGACCTCCGGCGCGGCCAGCCCACCCTCCACCGGAAGTACGGACCCGCGCTTGCGATCAACGCAGGCGACGGCCTCGCCGTAGTGGCGCTCGGGGCCCTGCGGGACAACGAGCGCGCGCTCGGGCGGCGGCTCGCCGCCAGGGTCTGGTCCGAGTTCGACTTCATGGCACGCCAGACCGTCGACGGCCAGGCGCGCGAGCTCGGGTGGCGACGAGATGGGCGCACCGATCTCACCCCGGACGACTACCTCGACCTCATCATGAAGAAGACCTGCTGGTACACGACGCTCCTGCCGCTGCGAGTCGGCGCGCTGATCGGGTCCAGGGGTGCTCTGGACCTCGAGCCCATGCTCCGGTTCGGGTTCTTCCTGGGTGCGGCCTTCCAGATCCGGGACGACGTGCTCAATCTCACCGGGTCGGAGGCGGTCTACGGCAAGGAGGCGCTCGGCGACCTTCGCGAGGGCAAGCGCACGCTGATGCTCATCCACCTCCTGGCGGCGGCCAACCAGCGCGACCGCAAGCAGGTGGTCGGCTACCTCGCCCTCGACCCGTCCCAGCGTTCGGGTGCGGTCGCAGAACACCTGATGGCCCTGATGGACGACCACGGGAGCGTTGCCTTCGCCGATGAGTTCGCCAGGGGTATCGCTCGCGCCGCCGGCGTCGCGTTCGAGGAGGCCTTCGCCGCCGCCCCGGACTCGTCGGCCCGGCGCTTCATCCGCGAGCTCGTCACCTACATGGTGGAACGCGACCGCTGAAGGTCGTCAGCTCTGGACGACGGGCGCACCCGCAAGTCGGACTCCGGCGTCCTCGAGCTGCGCGAGCGCGGCCTCGGTCGTGTCCCGTGCGACCCCGGCCGTGAGGTCGAGCAGCACCGTCGTGTCCAACCCCTCGCGCCGGGCATCGAGCGCGGTGGCCCGCACGCAATGGTCCGTGGCGATCCCGACGACGTCGACGTGGGAGACGCCACGCTCCGCGAGCCAGTCCGCGAGGGTCGCGCTCTCGGCGTCGATCCCGTGGCATTCGAAGCCGCTGTAGGCAGCCGAGTACTCGCCCTTGCGGAAGACGGCCTGGATCGAGTCCAGGGCGCCGGCGAGGTTCGGGTGGAAGGCCGCACCCGCGCTCCCTGCCACGCAGTGCACCGGCCAGGTGTTGACGTAGTCCGGCTCCTCCGCGAAGTGGTCGCCCGGGTCGACGTGCCAGTCGGCGGTGGCGACGATGTGGTCGTAGGCGCCTCCGTGCTCGGCAACGTACGCCGAGATCGCCTGCGCCACAGCGGTGCCGCCTTCAACGGCGAGCGAACCGCCCTCGCAGAAGTCATTCTGGACGTCGACGATGATGAGCGCGTGCCGTCCGGCGCTGCCCTGGATGGACATGTCTCAGCTCTCCTCGAAAACAGTGGGAATGACGGCGTCGCCGCGCGACAGCTGGGTCGCCGCCCGGGGCAGCTCTGCCCGCGACGCAGCATGGCGCTCCCGAGCCTCGTGGATGTCCTGGTGGTCGATGACCTCACCATCGCGCACCAGCTCGACCATGAGCTGGCGGTCATTGCCGTCGTCGCGCGGATGCTCCCCGATCCCGATCACCTCCGCCTCGGCGAGCCCTTGGGGACCCAGGCGACGCAAGGCCCACTTGCGGCCACCCCTTGAGGCCTTGTCCTTGCTCTTCTTGGCGACGCTTTCCAGCTCGCCGGATGCGTTCTCGCGCTGGACGAGCTTGTAGACCATCGAGGCAGTCGGCGCCCCTGATCCCGTGACGAGGGCGGTGCCCACGCCGTACCCACTCACGGGCGCCGCCGCGAGGGCCGCGATCGCGTACTCGTCGAGGTCGGAGGTGACGATGATGCGCGTGTCCCCGTTGCCCGCTGCGTCGAGCTGGGCGCGGACCTCCTGCGCCTGGATGAGCAGGTCACCGGAGTCGAGCCGCACAGCGCCGAGCTCGGGTCCGGCGATCTCCATGGCGAGGTCGACGGCGGTCCTGACGTCATAGGTGTCGACGAGGAGCGTCGTGCCCTTGCCGAGGGAATCGACCTGGGCGGTGAACGCGTCGCGCTCGGAGTCGTAGAGCAGCGTGAAGGAGTGCGCGGCCGTGCCGGCCGTCGGCACGCCGTGACGTCGCCCTGCCTCCAGGTTGCTCGTGGCCTCGAAGCCGGCCACGTAGGCCGCCCGCGCCGCAGCGACGCCGGCCTCCTCATGGGTGCGCCGCGCCCCCATCTCGATGCACGGCCGGCCGCCGGCCGCACAGGTCATCCTGGAGGCGGCCGAGGCGATCGCCGTGTCGTGGTTGAGGATCGACAGGATGACGGTCTCGAGGACGACTCCCTCGGCGAAGGTCGACTCGACGACGAGCACGGGGGAGTAGGGGAAGTAGACCTCGCCCTCGGGATAGCCGGTGATCGTGCCGCTGAACCGGTACGCCGCGAGCCAGTCGATCGTCTCCTGGTTGACGACATGCGCGTCCGAGAGGAACCGTAGCTCGGCGTCGCCGAAGCGGAACTGCTCGAGCGCTTCGAGGAACCGCCCCGTCCCTCCGACGACGCCGTAGCGGCGGCCGTCCGGCAGCCGCCGAGCGAACGCTTCGAAGACGCACCTTCGCTGCGCCTCACCCGAGGCGAGTGCGGCCTGCACCATCGTCAGCTCGTAGTGGTCGGTCAGCAGTGCGGTGCTCACGGTGGCCAGCCTACGGTCCCGCTCTGTGACAGGGCGGTCATAGGGTGGATGCGTGACCCTGACGAGCATGTCCCTCGCGCCGGTGGCACCGGTGCGCAGCCCGGAGACGGAGGAATCCACCGAGGAGCTCACTGGGACGGATGAGCTCGTCTCGCCAGACGTGCCCTGGATCACCATCGTGTGGAACGACCCGGTCAACCTCATGACCTACGTGACGTGGGTCTTCGAGACGTACTTCGGCTATCCCCGACCCAAGGCGGAGAAGCTGATGATGGACGTCCACACCAAGGGCCGGGCGGTGGTGTCGAACGGACCACGCGAGTCCATGGAGCGGGACGCCGAGTCACTCCAGGGCTACGGCCTGTGGGCGACCTTCGAGAAGGACGAGTGATGGCCCGCGCCTTCCTGCCGGAGGACGGACGCTACGTCGCCCTCCTCGACGAGACCGAGCGGTTCATGATCCACGGCCTCATGCAGCAGACCAGGATCGTCCTGTCCCCGGAGGTCGAGTCGACGGGAGATGCCTTCGCGGATCTCGTCGCCTCGATGGGCGTGTCCGTCGCCAGCGAGGACCAGCAGACCGATCCGCAGGCCGATGCCGAGAGGGCAGCGGGCCAGGAAGCGGACGACGCCGCCGATTCGCCCGGCACTGGGGAGGAGCGTGATCCGGCGCTCGACCGGCTGCTGCCCGATGCGCACCGCGGCGACGACGCGGTCGCCGCAGAGTTCCGACGCCTCACCGAGGAGGGCCTGCGTCAGCGCAAGAGTGCGAACCTCGACGTCGCGATGGAGCGGCTCGCCGCCGCATCGGATGACCAGGTGGCGCTCGACGACGCGCAGGCGCCGGCCTTTCTCATGGCGTTGACGGACGTCCGCCTCCTCCTCGGGGAGCGGATGGGCATGCGCACCGAGGAGGACGCCGAGCGACTCCACGCGGCCATGGAGGTCATCGATGATGATGACCCACTCGGTTACGCGATGGCCTGGTACGACTTCCTCACCTGGCTCCAGGAGACGCTGACCCAGGCGCTCATGGACGCCTGACAATTCTGTGACCTACAGAACGCGCGAGTTCTCGGGTGAGGGTCGGCTCTGGCACCTAGGCTCAGTCCGTGGAAGTCACCATCGTCGGCTGCTCCGGGTCCTTTGCCGGCCCCGATTCGCCCGCTTCGTGCTACCTCCTGCGGGCGGAGTTCGAGGGCCGCACGTGGAGCATCGTTCTCGATCTGGGCAACGGCGCGCTCGGAAACCTCCAGCGCCACGTCGACCCGCTCACCGTCGACGCCGTGCTGATCAGCCATCTGCACGTCGACCACTTCATCGACCTGTGCGGGCTCTACGTCATGCTCAAGTACGTGCCCGGCGGCTCCGGGCGGGAGGACGTCCCGACCTACGGCCCCGAGGGACTGGGT
This sequence comes from Intrasporangium sp., assembly GCA_036280515.1. Taxonomy (GTDB): domain Bacteria; phylum Actinomycetota; class Actinomycetes; order Actinomycetales; family Dermatophilaceae; genus Intrasporangium. The sequence goes on from DASUQN010000114.1 coordinate 5,400, forward strand.
GAGCACCTGGCCCATGC
>DASUQN010000115.1:0-6218 GCA_036280515.1 Intrasporangium sp.
CGAGGGTGGCCTCAGCGGCGCGGCCACCCGGCTCCTGGAGCGGCTGCTCGACGTCGGCATCGACGGGAAGGGGCCCTTCGACTCCGCTCACACGGTGGCGGACCGGGCCTTGAAGGACGCCGGTGGTGATCCCGACCAGGCCATCCGGATGCTCCACCGCCAGCACCGCCGCCTCGGGTTGGCCGGCGGCTTCGTCACGGGGTTCGGCGGGTTCTTCACCATGGCGCTCGCCCTGCCTGCGAACGTCCTGGAGTTCTACCTCCTCGCCACGCGGATGACCGCCGCGACGGCTCGGCTCCGCGGTTACGACATCGACCAGCCGGAGATCCGGTCGGCCGTCCTGCTCACCCTCGCGGGCGCCGACAGCGAGGACCTGCTGAAGAAGGCGGGGATCTTCGCGGCCGGCGGCAAGCTCTCGGCTGTCGCGCTCGAACGGCTCCCGGCGCCGGCGCTCATGGTGCTCAACAAGGCGATCGCCTTCCGTCTGCTCGGACGCCTCGGCTCGGGCATCATCGCGAAGCTGGGTCGCGCGGTGCCGGTCGTCGGCGGGCTCATCGGCGGCGGCGTCGACGCGTACATGCTGACCCAGATCGCCAGTCAGGCTCGCCGGGAGTTCCCCGCGGTGGCGACGTATGGCCGGTAGCCGTCTCAAGCTCATCGCGACCGTCGCCTCGGTGGTCCGCGCGTCCACCAGGCCCGGCGCGCCGAGCCTCGCGAGCCGGATACAGGCGGTGCCGAGACTCGTGCGGGCCACCCTCAGTGGCCGCTACGTCGGCACGACGCGGGCTCGCCTGGGGTTGCTCGCCGGCGCGGTGGCCTACATCGTCTCGCCGGTGGACCTGGTGCCCGAGGCGGTGCTCCCCGTACTCGGCACCGTCGACGACGCGGTCGTCATCTCGTGGGCGATCAAGACGCTGGTGGACGAGACGGACCGGTTCCTCGCGTGGGAGGCCGGTGAGGGTCTGGGCGGCTCCTCTCGAACGATTCGAGGAGGTCTCGTGGACAGGAGTCCTGCCAGGAGTGCTGACGGGACCGGTGACGAACACAGTGGTGGTCGGAGCGCCAGCGCGAGCGCGGATCGCTGGGAGGCCCCCGCGACTGGGGCGGGACCGCGCCACGGCCTCGGCGCCGGGCAGGCAGCGACGAACTACGTGCTCGAGACGGTTCGCAAGCGACTGGAGCGGTGACGCGCTGCGGGCGTTGTCCACATCCCCAGACGCGAGTCGAGCGCCGTCCACAGGACGGGCGTAGCCGCTGTCGCGGCAATCTCTCCACGGCCAGTGTCGTGGCATGCAGAAGATTTCCGTCTCCGGACCGGCAGAGCTGGTCACCATCGTCCCGTTCCACCTCGGGTTCCAACCTGAGCGAAGTGTCGTCGTCATCTGCCTCCGGGACAGGGCCGTCGGCCTGGTCGCCCGGATCGACGTCGTCGGCAGCCCCCACGCGTCGGAGGCAGCTGCACAGCTGACCGAGACGATCAGGCGGGACGGCCCGACTTCCGTGGCGCTCGTCTCGTACGAGAGCCGGCCCGGAGAGGCGCGCCCACTCGCCGACTCCCTCGGAGTCGCTCTGGGGCTGGCTGGCATTCCCGTGACTGAGGACCTCGTGGTTCGCGACGGACGGTGGTACTGCCTCCGGGCCGACGACTGCCCGGACGAGGGCCACGACCTCCCAGCGCCCGCCGACGTGCCCGCTGTCGCCGGCTACGTGGCACTCGGTCGAGCCGTCCTCGCCGACCGAGAGGCCATGGGGTCCCTCGTCCGACCGGCGCCCGAGGTAGGCGACCATGGGTCGGGCGTGGGGGCGGCCATCGAGCAATGGCGACTCAGCTACCACGCGGCACTGCGCACCCGGTCCCTGCGGTGGGTCGAGCATGAGGGGGTGAACCCGCATTCCGAGAGGGCGCAGCCCGACCGTCCGACTCGGTGGGACGTCCTCGCGGACGAGTGCTTCGCCGCGTGGGGGCGGGTGCTGGACGGCGGTGAGCCGACCGACCTGGACGCGCTGCTACCAGCCCTGGTCGGGCCGCTCGACGACAAAGACCTGCGCGACGCACTCATCGCCTGGTTGTGTCCTGGATGGCTGCACCCCGACGCCTTCGAGGACTCGCTGCGGCGGCGCCTGGAGGATCTGGGTACGCCCGGAGGCCAGCCGGGGCACGTGGGGCAAGACGCGGAGGCTCCGGCCGACGATGAGGTTGCCTCTGACGACGACGACCTGCTGTGCGACGACCGCCGGGTCGAGCACACCCTCGAGGCCCTGTGCCGGGCCACGCCGGCCCGATTCGCGGCCCCGGTGCTGGTGATCACGGCGTCCCACGCCTGGTGGCGCGGCGACGGCACGAAGGCCGGCATGTGCGTAGACGTGGCTCTCGAGATCGAGCCGGACCACAAGCTGGCGGGGCTGATGCGGCTCGGCCTGGACCACGGTCTGCGGATGCCGGCCGCGTAGACACGCCAACCGCTCCCGGCCGGTGTTCACACCGTGGACGAGGACACGTGAGTCGGGCACGGAGTGACATACAGTTGGGCCAGGTCACGAGTACCAGCGCCAAGCCCCGGCTCGCTGGTCGGCAACCCTCCGTCGCGGTGGGGTGCCCCGGGTGAGGACCTGGCCGCACCAGCCCGGTGCGTGCAAGCGCGAGCCCAGGGAGCCGATCTTGACGATGACAGACAGCCATCAGTCCTCGACCCGACGCACGCACCGTTGGCACGGAGGCGTCCGAAACGGCTTCGCCGCGCCCCTGACGCCTACCCGGGTCGGCGGAGCCTGGCGCCATGGGGACCCCGTGGGGTCGCGCAGGTTCGCGGAGATCGGCGAGGTGGGTCTGGAGCGCGGGGGCACGATCGGCGACGTGACGATCGCGTACGAGACGTGGGGCACCCTCAACGCCAGGTGTGACAACGTCGTGCTCATCGAGCACGCCCTGACCGGAGACAGCCACGTCGACGGGGAGGCCGGCGATGGCCACCCGTCGCCGGGGTGGTGGCCGGGACTCATCGGCCCGGGGCGTCCCATCGACACGGACTCGTGGTTCGTCGTCGCCGCCAACGTGCTCGGCGGCTGTCAGGGCACGACGGGGCCGTCGAGCATCGCACCGGACGGACGGGAATGGGGCAGCCGCTTCCCCTACGTCACGATTCGCGACCAGGTGGACGTCGAGGCTCGCCTGCTCGAGCACTTGGGCGTCACGCGCCTGGCGGCCGTGGTCGGCGGGTCGATGGGAGGAATGCGGGCCATCGAGTGGGCGGTCACCCATCCCGAGCGAGTCGACCGCAGCATCGTGCTGGCCAGCACGGCCTACGCGACGGCGGACCAGATCGCCTGGTGCCAGCCGCAGCTGCTCGCCATCCAGCAGGACCCGGACTTCGCCGGTGGCGACTACTACCGCACCGGTCGGTCGCCCGAGGCGGGCCTCGGCCTCGCGCGTCGGATCGCGCACATCACCTATCGCACCGAGTCCGAGCTCGGGGAGCGCTTCGGCCGCGACCCCCAGCTGGGCGAGGACCCGCTGAGGTCCGGTGACCGGGGCCGCTTCGCGGTCGAGAGCTATCTCGACCACCACGCCGGCAAGCTGGCCCGGCGGTTCGACGCCAACTCCTATCTGGTCCTCACCGAGGCGATGAACTCCCACGATGTCGGCCGGGACCGTGGAGGGGTGCCCGCCGCGCTCGCCCGAGTCAGGGCGGAGTGCACGATCGCCTCGGTCGACACCGACCGGCTCTACCCGCCCCGGTTGTCCGACGAGCTGCACGACCTGCTGCCGAGGTCGGTGCGTGTGCACATCCGCTCACGGTACGGCCATGACGGGTTCCTCATCGAGGACGACCAGGTCGGTGGGATCATCCGGGCGGCGCTGGCGTCGGATCGCCGCGTGGGGGAAGTCACCACCAGCTGACCTCGACGCGCCTTGGGACAGACCTGCTGCACCGCCCTTTTTCGGGTAGCGTCCGAGCACAGGTATTTCCGTCCCAAGGAGGTCCGGGCACAGTGGCCATTGTCGTTGGATACGTCGCGACCAAGGAAGGTCGCGCCGCACTGAAGCGAGCGGCCGAGGAGTGCGTGCTGCGCGGCACCAAGCTCGTCGTCATCAGTTCGCACCGAGGTGGCAGGGACTTCGATGCCGACGAGGCCGCCCGCTTCGAGAGCGAGCTGGACCGCATCAAGGGGGTCCTGGAGGAGAGGGGTCTCGAGCACGAGGTGCGCCAGCTCGTTCGCGGCAATGACCCCGCCGAGGATCTGATCTCCGTCGCCGAGCAGGAGAAGGCAGACTTCATCGTCATCGGCCTGCGTCGCCGCAGTCCTGTTGGCAAGCTCATCCTCGGCTCCAACGCCCAGCGGATCCTGCTCGACGCCAGCTGCCCGGTGCTTGCCGTCAAGGCGGACTGAACGCGGGCGCCCGGGCAGAGAGGCATGCCCGGGCGCCGAGGACCACGAACGTCGGCACTGGTGAGACCGTCAACAGCGCACCCGACGAACACATCGGCACTCGGTCAGCGGGGTCGGCGGTGAACACGTTTACGCGCCGACCCACTCGGCGTTTTATAATGTCCACTGAGCCGGATCGCACGAGGCGCACCGAGAGATCGACGGAGGGGTCGACTCCGACAGGCCAAGCACTTCCGGAGCGAATCCCCATCCTCGTTCGTTGATGATGCATGCCCGAGTGCCGGGCAGCAGAACGACGACCTCCCGTGCGACCGAAAGGTGACGTCCTCCGTGCCGAAGGCAACCCCAGCTGCAACCCCCACCACGCTTCCGAAAGCATTTCAGAACGACGCGATCATGCAGCTGCTCGTCAAGGGCCGCGCCACGGGAAAGGTCACTGGCTCGGAGATCGCCCAGGCGCAGGTGGAAGCCCAGCTCGACCTGAGGCAGATGAAACCGGTCCTCACGACGCTCGAGGCGAATGATGTCGAGATCGTCGTGGACGCCGCGGCACTGGAGACCAACACCCGCAGAGGCAGCAAGGGAGGCACTGTGGCAACCGCTCGCAAGACGACTGCCGCGGCCGCGAAGACCGCGACCCGGACCACAACCAGCAAGGCGACCAAGTCGGCGAGCAAGACTCGCTCGGCCGCGACGGGTGTAGCCAGCGACGCCAAGCCGGGCGCGGGCGAGGCAGATGCGAACGCCACGCCAGCGAAGAAGGACCAAGCCCCGAAGGGCGCTGGCGCCAAGGTCGCCGCCAAGCCGGCGACGAAGGCGACGACGAAGGCAGCAGCGAAGCCGGCGACCGCGAAGAAGGCGGCGACCAACGTGGGGGTCGCGAAGGCCGCGGCCAGCCCTGCGAAGAAGTCGGCGGCCAAGAAGGCGACCAAGAAGGCGGCCGCCAAGAGCGCAGGCGGGGCGGACAGGGGCGAGGCTGCGAAGGCCGACGGGACCGCTGCCGACGTGGAGGAGAGCGAGGACGTCGCCGAGCCGGAGGAGGCCGTCGAGAGCGAGCTCGAGGAGGTTGAGCTGACCGACGTGGACAGCCCGAACGAGGTCGCCGAGACCGAGCCCGAGGACGACGAGAAGGTCGTCGCCCCGGCCGTGGCCCAGCCCGAGGCACAGGAGGCCGAGGAGGAGTCCGGCTTCGTCATCCGGGACGACGACGAGGACGACGCCCCTGCCCAGCAGGTGGTGACCGCCGGCGCCACGGCCGACCCGGTCAAGGACTACCTCAAGCAGATCGGCAAGGTCGCCCTGCTCAACGCCGAGCAGGAGGTGGAGCTCGCCAAGCGGATCGAGGCCGGCCTGTTCGCGGAGGAGAAGCTGAACTCGGGCGAGAAGCTGGACATGAAGGTCAAGCGCGAGCTCTGGTGGATCGCGCAGGACGGGAAAAAGGCCAAGAACCACCTCCTCGAGGCCAACCTGCGCCTCGTCGTGTCCCTCGCCAAGCGGTACACCGGTCGGGGCATGCTCTTCCTCGACCTGATCCAGGAGGGCAACCTCGGCCTGATCCGCGCGGTCGAGAAGTTTGACTACACCAAGGGCTACAAGTTCTCCACGTACGCGACGTGGTGGATCCGGCAGGCGATCACCCGTGCCATGGCCGACCAGGCCAGGACCATTCGCATCCCGGTCCACATGGTCGAGGTGATCAACAAGCTCGCTCGCGTGCAACGGCAGATGCTCCAGGACCTCGGTCGCGAGCCCACGCCCGAGGAGCTCGCCAAGGAGCTCGACATGACCCCCGAGAAGGTCATCGAGGTCCAGAAGTACGGCCGCGAGCC
>DASUQN010000116.1:0-5543 GCA_036280515.1 Intrasporangium sp.
CCTGGATCGCGATGAGGTCAGCGGTGACCGACGACGTGCCGGTCGCGATGTTGCCGAACGGACCGCAATGGATGATCGCGGGGCCACCTTCGAGGGTCTGCAGCAGGTTCGGCTTGATCGCATCCTTGAGCAGCGCGGCCATCGCGCCCGCGGCGCCGAGGTCCTCGGCCGTGACGCTCTTCGCCTCGGTCGTGTACCCGATGACGATGCGTCCGAGGCGCCGTCGCAGGTCGGAGAGCGACTTGGCAAGCGTGAGCAGCACCATGATCTCGCTGGCCGCCGTGATGTCGAAGCCGGTCTCGCGCGGCACACCGTCCTCACGGGCCCCGAGGCCGATGACGACGCTGCGCAACGACCGGTCGTTGACGTCGAGGACCCGGCGCCACGTGATGTTGCGGACGTCGATACCGAGGTCGTTGCCCTGGTGCAGGTGGTTGTCGATCATCGCGGCGAGCAGGTTGTGCGCTGCGGTGACGGCGTGGAAGTCACCCGTGAGGTGCATGTTGAGCCGTTCCATCGGGACGACCTGGCTGTACCCGCCGCCCGCGGCGCCGCCCTTGATGCCGAACGTCGGGCCCATCGATGGCTGCCGCAGTGCCACGACCGCCCGTTTGCCGAGCCGCTGGAGACCCTGCGCCAGGCCCACCGACGTGGTCGTCTTGCCCTCGCCGAGTGGCGTGGGCGTCACGGCCGTGACGACGACGTACTTCCCAGCGGATGCCGTATGCCGCTGGGCCGGCTCGTCGAGGAACGCGAGGTCGATCTTGGCGACGTCGCGGCCGTAGGGCTCGAGGTGTTCGGGGGAGATGCCGAGCTGGGCGCCGATCTCGTCCATCGGCCGCAGGGTTGCCGCGGAGGCGATGTCGAGGTCCGAGGGGAACGACGGGGTGGTCATGACCCGATCCAACCGCACCTCGGCGGATCGCGGCGGTTCTCCACAGTGGCGGAGAGGCGTCGACGGGTGTGCAGGTCGCGCGGAATACCCTGAGCCAATGGCCCCGCGACCGACGCTCGACCAGCTCCTGCACGCAGCCGTGGCCGGAGTCGGCGGACACGAGCGCCCCGGGCAGGTGGAGATGGCGCGAGCCGTGACCGCCGCGATCGAGCGGGACGAGCACCTGCTCGTCCAGGCCGGCACCGGGACCGGCAAGTCCCTGGCCTACCTCGTGCCGGCGGTGGTGCATGCCTTCGACACCGGGCGGCCAGCCGTCGTGGCGACGGCCACGCTGGCCCTGCAGGCGCAGATCGTCGACCGCGACATGCCTCGCGTGGCGACGGCACTGGAGCCACTCCTCGGCAGGCGCCCCACCTATGCCCTCGTCAAGGGACGGCGCAACTACGTGTGCGTCAACAAGATCGAGGGTGGCTTCCCGGACGAGGATGACGGGCTGCTCTCCGTCGGAGCGGTCGACGCGAACGCCGGGCGGCTCGGACAGGAGGTCGTCCGGCTGCGCGCCTGGGCGTCCGAGACCGAGTCGGGTGACCGGGACGAGCTCGTGCCGGGGGTGTCGGAACGGGCCTGGCGCCAGGTCTCGGTCTCGGCGCAGGAGTGCTTGGGCAGCAGGTGCCCGTTCGTCGCTGAGTGCTTCGTCGAACGGGCCAGGGCAGCGGCCAAGGACGTCCACGTCATCGTCACGAACCACTCGTTCATGGCGATCGACGCGTTCGAGGGGCGCCAGATGCTCCCGGAGCACGACCTCCTCGTCATCGACGAGGCCCATGAGCTCGTCGACCGCGTCACCGCGACGATCACCGATGAGCTCACCGGGGCGATGGTCAAGACCGCGGCGAAGAAGGCGGGTCGACTCTCCGAGAACACCCAGCCCCTCGACGAGGCGGGCGACCTGCTCACCTCGGCTCTCGACCCGATGGAGGAAGGCCGGCTGCTCGGGCTGCCTGACTCGGTGTCCCTCGCACTGGCGCGCATCCGCGACTCGGCCCGCGTCGTCCAGTCTGATCTCAAGCCGACCCCGGGGCAGGACGCCGACGGTGCGCAGCAGGTCGCACGGGCCGCGGTCGATGAGGTCCACGAGAACGCCGAGCGGATCCTCGAGGAGCGCGAGCTCGACGTGGTCTGGCTCGGCGCGGACCCACGGCGCGGGCCGGTCCTGCGGGTCGCCCCCATGAGCGTTGCCATGTTGGTGCGCGACAAGATCTTCAGCGACCGCACCGTCGTGCTCACGTCCGCGACCCTGGAGCTCGGGGGGACGTTCGACGCCGTTGCCGGCACGATCGGACTACGCGGCGAGGGCGCGCCGGCCTGGCATGGGCTGGACGTGGGCAGCCCCTTCGACTACCCGAAGCAGGCCATCGCCTACGTCGCCGCCCACCTGCCACCGCCGGGGCGGGACGGCGCGAGTGACGAAAGCCTGGATGAGATCGAGCAGCTCGTCCGGGCGGCGGGAGGGCGGACGCTGGGCCTGTTCTCGTCGATGCGAGCAGCCCAGACCGCCGCCGAGGTCATGCGCGTCCGGCTGGGCAAGGACATCCCCGTCCTCTGCCAGGGTGAGGCCCAGATCTCCACGCTCGTGCGCCAGTTCGCTCGCGAACCGCGGACCTGCCTGTTCGGCACCCTGACGCTCTGGCAGGGGGTGGACGTGCCCGGCTCGTCCTGCCAGCTGGTCATCATCGACCGCATCCCGTTCCCGCGCCCCGACGACCCGCTCGCGTCTGCGCGATCGCAGGCGATTGCGCGGATGGGCGGCAACGGCTTCATGGCGGTCTCAGCCACCCATGCCGCCCTGCGCCTCGCCCAGGGCGCGGGTCGTCTCGTGCGTCGAGGCGACGACCGCGGCGTCGTCGCGTTCCTCGACTCGCGGATGATGACGGCGCGATACGCCGGCTTCCTCCAGCGGTCCCTGCCGCCCTTCTGGCCAACGGCCGACAAGGGGATGGTCCTCGCGGCGCTGACCCGGCTGGACGAGACGGCCCCCGCGCCCCTGCCCGTTGAGGAACCCGCCCTGCGCTCGCTCACCGGCGCCCGCACCGGCGAGGACGGGACCGAGCACCCGCGCCCGGTCGCACCTCCACCGCCGGTCGCCGAGTCCGCGAGGAGCGGTGTGACAAGCGGTCACGCCTGGACCGAGGAGCAGGACGAGGAGCTCCGCGACGCGGCCGAGTCGGGAATGCTGATCGACGAGCTCGTCGACCACTTCGAGCTGCCCGAGGCCGCGATCGCGGCCCGGGCGGACCAGCTCGGCCTGACCTTGGCCACGGGCCAGCTGTTCGACTGACGGCGCCACCACGGCCGGTCTGAGGTTCGACGCTCGCACGAACGCCGCCAGCCCCGGACGTGCGGGCGTCTCCCAACCTCTGGTGAGGTGCTGGTCGTGTGACGGCCGTCACACTGACCTACGCTTGGAAGAGTCGGAGGTATCCGACCTCCGGGAATGGAGGCGGACCATGAGTCGCATGGTGGGGCTGGTGCTGGGCGGCGTCCTGGTCGTCCTCGGGCTCGTCTGGTTCGGTCAGGGGATGGGCTGGATCGGCGGGAGCGGCATGTCGGGTGACAGGCTCTGGGCGGTGATCGGCCCGATCCTCGCCGTCGTCGGCGCCGCCCTGGTCGTGCGCGGCCTGCGCCCCGTCCGGGTCGGTCGGCACCGCGGCACGCAAAATGGTTGACCCGGCGACCGGCTCCTCGCCCCCGAAGACATCGTGTTCGGTTGTCTGAACCCCATGGGAGGGTTGGCGCCATGACCGATGCGGCCGTTCCCTCCCTCGTCCTTGTGAGCGGACCCGAGGACGTGCTCGTCGAGCGGGCGGTCGCGAGCGTCGTCGCGCAGGCCAAGGCGACGGGCGCCGAGGTGATCCGGGTCGAGGCCGCCGGCTACGAGCCCGGCTCGCTCATCCTCCATGCGAGCCCGTCCCTCTTCGGCGGGACGAAGTGCATCGTCGTCAAGGGGCTCCACGAGTCGCCGGACGAGCTCCAGGTCGTCCTGCTCACCCTCCTGGGGGCGCCCCTGGAGGACGTGTCCCTGGTCGTCACGCACGGCGGTGGGATGAAGGGCAAGAAGGTCCTCGACACCCTCAAGAAGCAGCACGCGAAGTTCATCGACTGCCCCGCGGTCAAGTCCGACCGCGACAAGTCCGACTTCGTCACGAAGGAGTTCGCCCAGGCGCGACGCAGGATCACGAGCGACGGTGTCCGCGCGCTCGTCGAAGCGGTCGGCAAGGACCTGCGCGAGCTCGCCGCGGCGTGCAGCCAGCTCATCGCGGATACCGAGGGCACGGTCGATGACGCCACCGTCGACACCTACCACGGTGGCAAGGTCGAGGCCAGCGGCTTCCGCGTCGCCGACGCGGCGATCGCCGGCCAGGCCGGCGAGGCGCTTCGGCTGCTGCGCCACGCCATCGCCACCGGGCTCGACCCGGTGCCCATCGTGGCGGTGCTCGCCTCCCAGCTGCGCCAGCTGATCAAGGTCGGCTCCGCGGGGCGGGGCAGCTCGGCGCAGGTCGCCAAGAGTCTGAGCCTGGCGCCATGGCAGGTCGACCGGGCGCGTCGTGCCGTGGCGCACTGGAGCCCCGAAGGGCTGGCCGTCGCCGTACAGGCCGTGGCGGCCGCCGACTTCGAGGTCAAGGGTGGTGGACGCGATCCCGTCTACGCGGTGGAGCGGGCAATCCTGACCATCACCCGAGCCCGCGCGGCGCAGTGACCCGGCCCAGCGGCATACGGCGTCGTCTGGTCCGGCCAGTTTGGTAGCGGTGCTGCGCCGCTGGTAACTTTGTGCCTTGCGTGCGCGCTCAGGTCGTGCGCGCATGCACGCAGCAACCCAGAGCAGCTCACGCAAGGGTGTCCCACGCCCGGTCCCGAGCAGCTTTGCCGCCCTCTAACGGCAACCATTCCGACCAAGAAAGTACGTCACGTGGCAAACATCAAGTCGCAGCTCAAGCGCATCAAGACCAACCAGAAGCGCACCGATCGCAACAAGGCGGTCAAGAGCGAGCTTCGTACATGGGTCCGCAAGTTCCGCGAGGCGGCCGCCTCCGGTGACAAGGACGCCGCCGCCGACGCCCTGAAGACCGCATCGAAGAAGCTCGACAAGGCCGTCTCCAAGGGTGTCATCCACAAGAACCAGGCCGCCAACAAGAAGTCGGCCATGGCCAAGCAGGCCGCGTCCCTCTGACGCGCACCCGGCGACTCCACCGAGCCCCTCACCTGATCGGGTGAGGGGCTCGGTGCATTCCGTCAGCTGTAGTGCGTGCGCACGGCCGCGATGACGTCTGCGTAACGGTCGCGTGACAACACGGCGCCCTCCCGGCGCACGTAGGTGGGGTCCAGTCGGAGCAGCCGGTTGACGCGCACCTCGCTCGAACGCCCGCGGTGGTCCCACCCGCCGGTCCCGATGTCGACCCACTCGCGCCCGGCCCGCCGCTCCTGGTGCTCGTCCAGGTCATGGTCCTGGCTCGTCAGCTGCAGCCCGATCAGCACATCCCCCTCGTGGCCGATGACGAGGACGGGACGGTCCTTGCCGCGGGCGTGGTCCTCCTCGTAGGGCACCCAGGACCAGACGATCTCACCCGGGTCCGGCGCGCCGTCGGGATCC
>DASUQN010000117.1:0-7552 GCA_036280515.1 Intrasporangium sp.
ACGCGATGTCCGAGGCGGCGGAGCTCGCCTGGGAGTCGTTCGTGCCGGGGTGGGTCTCGATGAACCACGCACGCACCGCGCTGTCCCTCGTCTCGGCCGGCCTCGTCATCGCCGGCGCGGTCCGGCTCCCCTGACCACCACTTCACCCGCAGCACACCCGCTCATCGAGTGGTCGCCCCGGTTGCAGACGCACCGACGACTCGACAATCGGGTGGGTGGCGGAGAAGAGTCCTACATTGCAGGCATGGCAGGCTCCGGGGTCAGTCAACGCTGAGCGCTTCTGCGATGGGCCCGCGGAGCCGCTCCAGCCCGTCGCTGGACTCCGTTGTCTCGAGCCCTTGGCGGTTGGAGCGCGCCACGACAATCGCACAGAGCCTGCCAAGGCTCACCGCGAGTGACGCGATTCCCGGATGCCGGCTTGCCCGCGTGAGCAGCTCTGCGTCGTCCAGACTTGTGCATTCGGCGAGGTAAACGGAGAGGCTTTGCGGCGGGAACGGGGATGTCGCGCCATGCGGAACTGCCGAGATACGCAGGCCCGCGCGGATTCGCTTCCGTGCCTTCTCCACGGCTCGCGGATCCGCCGAGGGCAGCCAGGCGGACGAGATGTCGGTGCCCGTCGTGATCTGCCGAACCCGATACTCGTCGGCCTCCACCACCTGTGTCAGCGCGCCCGCGACGGACAGCAGATCCAGCGTCGGATGGAATGGTTTGCCGTCATCTCGGGTCAACGCGGGCCCGGCAGCCGTCGCGACCTCACGGTAATGGAAGTCCGACAGGCCGACTTCGGCTGAAGTCCCGTACTCACGGATCAGCCGGGCCATGCCCGGTTGGGCGATCGCCAGCGCGCGGTCAAGTGCCGTGGGCGCATCCGCCCCGGTACGCGACGCGCTGTAACTCAGCAGACAGATCGCGCCGGCGGCGTCGCGCCAATCCACTCGCTCTGAGTCGACAAGGCCGACTGCTGCGCAGCCGGCCAACAGCTGGTCGGCTTGTCCGCGAAGCACGCGCACAGCGACACGGCTGGCGAACGCCAGAAGCGTGTACAGGTCGTCCTGAGTGAGCGCATCCCGCAACTCGACGAGCTCAGGGCCGCGCAGCTCCAGCGCACCCAAGGTGACGGCCGCAACGAGGTCGTCGTTCGCCGACTCCACGAAGCGGAAGTGGTCATACTCACCCCGCTCGTGGTCGTACCTCACCTCCCTCAACGGCGAGGCAGGCCGGCTCACTTGCTGGTGACGTTGTTCGGCCGAGTTGGCTGCCGCCATTTGAGCTCCGAGTACCCTGACCCCTCGGCGTTGCCGCCTCTCCCATCCCATAACCACTCATTCTGCAGGAATCGCTCTGCGAAAGGCCGGTCTGGCATCAGGCGCCGGTGACCATCCACGTGTCCTGGCGGGCGCGCCAGCCGAGCACGACGCCGCGGATCGCCATCCAGAAGGTGAACGCAAGCCAGAGCACGACGATGTCGACGACCGCCGAGTCGCTCGGTCCCCGGCTGCGCAGCGCGAGCACGATCGGGATGTAGAGAAGCAGGCTGACCACCTGTCCCCATGCGAGCCACCGACCATCGCCGGCGCCGATGAGGACTCCGTCGATGACGAAGACATAGCCCGCGACCGCCTGACCGAGGCCGACGACGATGAGCGCCGCGGACAGGGCGGCCTGCACCGATTCCTCCCCGGTGAAGAGCGGTGGCAGCACGCCGTGGACGGCGACGACGACGAGGCCGATCGCGAGCCCACCCCAGACGCCCCACCTGATCATGGTCCGCATCGCCGAGCGGACGCCCTCACGATCGCCGGCGCCGAGGGAGCGGCCGACGATGGCCTGCGCCGCGATGGCCAGGGCGTCGAGCGCGAAGGCCAGGAAGGACCACACGGTCAGGGCCACCTGGTGTGCGGCCAAGGTGACGTCACCGAAGGAGGCGGCGAGCCACGTCGTGAGCAGGAGGGCAGCCCGGAGCGCCAGCGTCCGGATGAGCAGCGGGACCCCGGTCCGGGCAGCGCCGAGGACCCGGCCCGGGTGCGGGTGCAGCGGGGCGTGCCGGTCTCGCGCGTGCCGCAGCAGGACCAGGACGAGTCCCGCCGCCATGCCCGTCTGGGCGATGACGGTGCCCCAAGCCGACCCGGCGATGCCCCAGTGGAGTCCGTAGACGAAGACGAGGTTGAGGACGACATTGGCGCCGAACCCGAGCACGGAGGCGACGAGTGGTGTGCGGGTGTCCTGCAGGCCGCGAAGCACGCCGGTGACGGCGAGGATGACGAGCATCCCCGGAATCCCGAAGGCCGAGACGCGAAGGTAGGTCGTCGCCTGGACGAGGACCGCTTCCGAGGCGCCGAAGACCGCACAGATCGGCTCGGCGAAGGTTGCGACGAACGCGGCGGTGGCCACGCCGAGGCCCACAGCGAGCCAGAGTCCGTCAATCCCGGCTGCAATCGCCGCGCGCGTGTCGCCGGCGCCCAGCTGGCGCGCCACGACGCTCGTCGTGCCATAGGCGAGGAAGACGAAGACGCCCGCCGCGGTGATGAGCGCCGCGCTCGCGACGCCCAGCCCGGCGAGCTCCGCCGTGCCGAGGTGGCCGATGATCGCCGAGTCGGCGAGCAGGAAGAGCGGCTCGGCGATAAGGGCCAGGAAGGCAGGGACGGCGAGGCGGAGAATCTCGCGACGGTGGCTCGTTGCCTGGGTCACGACGACGGCCCCACGTGCTTGAGTGCCTCGCGACGGGAGAGGCCGGACAGGGCGGGATGCTCATCGACGAACCGGCGGACCCAGGCCGGATCCCACTTGGCGTGGTCGCGCAGCGCCCACCCGATCGCCTTGCGGCTGAAGAAGTCGGGGTCCTCGATGTTGGGCTCGATGACGTCGGCGAGGAGTTGCTGGTCGAGCCGGTCCCGCACACCGACCTGGCAGAGGATCGCCGCGCGACGCACCCAGAGCGAGTCCGCGACCGCCCACGAGCGCATGCGCGGCTTCTCGACGCGCGCACCAGCGAGCACCGTGTCGCGGACGAGGTGGGTGGCGATGTCGTCGACGACGTCCCACCAGGCGCCGCTTCGAATCAGCCTCTCCCACAACGGCATGCTGGTCGAGTCGACCCACTCGCGGTAGGCACGGTGCTTGGCCAGGGCCAGCGCTGCGTACCACTCCTCGCGGTGGGCGGCCTCCTCCCAGAGAGCACGGATCGTCGCGACCCACTCCTCGCGCGACCGCATGACCAGGCCCGGGTCACGAAGAAGCGGGCGCAGCGCGACGGTGCGCTCCGGCGACGTGAGGCCATGGTAGGGGAGGGCGGACTTCATGTAGCGCTGTTGCCCGGCGGCTCGCTCCGGGTTGGCCCGTGCCGCGAGTGCGTCCCGCACCGCCGACGCGAAGTCGGGGTGCGGGCGGGTGCTCATGCGCCAAACGTAATGGCCCCGGAAGAGTCGAGCACGGCCGTCCGAGCCCTAACGGCGGCGCAGCGTGATGACGGGCACCTCGGGCGGGGCCAGGACGCGCACCGGCGGGCCCCAGGCCCCGGCACCGCGCGAGGTGTACACCGGCACGTCACCCACCGGAGCCAGGCCCTCGAGCACCGGCTGCTGGAGTCGCACGAGGTAGTCGAAGGGCCACAGCTGTCCGCCATGCGTGTGCCCGGACACCTGCAGGTTGACCCCGCGCCCGGCGGCCAGCTCGGCGAGCTTGGGCTGGTGGGCCAGCAGCAGCGTGAACAGGTCCGGGTCCACGCCGGACAGGGCGGCATCGACGTCCGGGCCGTCGGGACGGTTGCCGGACGGATCGTTCAGGCCGGCGATGGTCAGCTGCCCGCCGTTGCGAACGATGGAGAGGTTCTCGTTGCGCAGCACGCGGACACCGAGGTCCTCCCAGTGGTGCAGCCACGCTTCCGGCTCGCCGGAGATCACCTCGTGGTTGCCCTCGACGCCGTAGACGCCGAGTGGGGCACGGAGCTCCTCGAGCGGTGCGATGTCCTCGCCCACCTGGGCGACCGTGCCGTCCGCGATGTCTCCAGCGATGACGACGAGGTCCGGATGCTCGCTGTTGACGAGGTCCACGACGCGCCGAGTGAAGCCAGCGTCCCGCACTGGCCCGACATGGAGGTCGGTGATGAGGGCGATGCGCAGGCCGTCGAGCTCGTCGGGCACGAGGTCGTTCGTGATCGTCACCGGGGTGATCGACGGCTCCGCCGCCTCCACGATGCCGTATGCCGTTGTGCTCAGTGCCGCGACCACCACCGTGGGTGCCCCGATCCGTAGCATCGTGCGCCGCAGGCTCGTGCGACCGGCCAGTCGCGCCGGCAACACGGCGAGTCCGAGGACGAGGACGCCAACGGTGAGGTACCAGACCACAGCGAGCCAGGTCATGCCGAGCCAGGCGAGCCACCGGGTGCCAGCCGGGTCGATGATGCCACCCTGGATCGCGAAAGCCGCCAACACTGCCAGCCACCCGACCAGGAAGACGACAGCGGAGGCCAGCCGAGCGGCATACGGCCATTGGGGTGTGACGAAGAGCCGACGATGGAGGGCCCACGTCACGAGTGCAAGGAGCACTGCGACGACGGCGACGAAAGCGGACACAAGCGGCAGCCTCTCAGGTCCCGCCTCCTGGCCCGAATCGAGTTGGGGGCGACTGACCGGACGACCTGCCGCACTGGGCGCCTGTCCCCGCACAGGTCCGAACTTCCGTCCCGTCACTTGTCCCAAGACGGAGCCGAAGCAGAGCTCGGGGGGAGCTGGTCCAGCGTATGAGGCGAGGGACGCTCAGGCGGGGGTGCCGAAACGAACTGCGCTCCGGGCCCTCGCCTTGGCACGCTCGACCTCGCGGTCCTTGGGCGGCGCGCTCGTTGTCAGGTGGTCCAGCAGGTGCTGGGTCGCGTGGGCGATGGCGTCGACGGCCTCGTCGAAGGCGGCCTGGTTGGCGTGGCTCGGCTTCGTGGTGCCGCTCACCTTGCGGACGTACTGGAGGGCGGCATCGCGCACCTCTTGGCTCGTCGCAGGGGGCTCGAAGTTGTGGAGCTGTCGGATGTTCCGGCACATGCTCCGAGACTAGCCCGGCAGGCCGAGGACCTTCGGACGGTTTTCTGGTCCGGACTCTTGTCAAACTGGGAGTTAGTAAAGTTTACTAACTCCCATGGTCAACGCCGCCCCCCGTGCCAGACGCGTCCACCCGCGGACAGCCGTCCTGCCCGCGCACGGTCGCAGGCACAACCTCTCGCTCGTGCTCCAGGCCCTCTACTCGGCCGGTGCCATGAGCCGGGCGGACCTGGCCCGCAGGCTCGACCTCACGAAGGTGACGGTGAGCGACTTGGTCGCCGAGCTGCTGGACAGCGGCCACGCCGTCGAGCTCGGGCCGTCCGATGAGGTGCGCCCGGGCAAGCCGGCCACCCTCGTCGACGTCAACCGCACCGGCCGGCAGATCATCGGACTCGACCTCGCAGAGCACCAGACGCTCCGCGCGGCCGTGCTCGACCTCGACGGGCAGATCCTCGCCCGGGCCGAGCGCCCCGTGCCGGATGACCTGGGCAGCAAGGGTGTTCACTCGATCGAGGGGGACCCGGTGCTCGAGGTCGTCCG
Organism: Intrasporangium sp.; assembly: GCA_036280515.1. Lineage (GTDB taxonomy): Bacteria > Actinomycetota > Actinomycetes > Actinomycetales > Dermatophilaceae > Intrasporangium. The sequence continues at coordinate 5,568 of DASUQN010000117.1, forward strand.
GGACCTGACCCGAGAGGTCATCGAGCTGGCCACCGCCCCACTCCTCGGGATCGGCGTCGGCACGCCAGGCATCGTCGGGCCGGGCGGCGTCGTCGACACCGCACCGAACCTCGGCTGGGTCGACGTCCCCCTGCGGGAGGTGCTCGCCGCGGAGACGGGCCTGCCGGTCTTCGTCTCCAACGACGCCGACGCCGCGGTCCACGCCGACCACACCTTGGGCGCCGGCGGCGACGACCTCATGCTCATCAAGGTCGGGCGCGGTGTGGGCTGCGGCCTCATCGTCGGCGGCCAGCGGGTCCGTGGCGCACACTTCGCCGCCGGCGAGATCGGGCATGTCACGGTGGGCACCGACGGCGGGGCCCCCTGCCGGTGCGGCAAGGACGGCTGCCTCGAGACCTGGCTCTCCGCGCCCAACCTGGAGCGGCTCCTGGCCGAGGCCGACCCCGTCGACCCGGACCGGCCCCGGCGGGAGGCCGGTGAGCGGCTCGGCATCGCCATCGCTCCTGTCGTCGCGGCCCTCGACCTGTCCGAGGTCGTCCTCACCGGCCCGGAGGACCTGCTCGACGGCGTCCTGCTCGACACGCTCGACGCGACCCTCAGGTCGCGGATGCTCGCCCGTCCCTCGACCTCGCTCACCGTGCGGCTGGCCAACGACTCGGACGACATCGTCCTGCGGGGCGCCTCCGTACTCGTCCTCTGGGACCAGCTGGGGGTCACCTGAGGGTCACCAGAGACCCAGCCGCCCACCCGACGCCGCCCGCGAGCCGGAGCGAGCCCAGCGGCATACGGACAAAGAGAAGCAACGACAACGGCACCACGGCCCACCCAAGATGGCCACCCCGAAAGGAACCCCTCCATGAAGAAGCACCTCGGCCTCACCATGGCGACAGCTGTCGCCACGTCGGCAGCGCTGCTGCTCTCCGCGTGCAGCAGCGGGTCGGACCCAACGGCGTCGAGCTCCCCGACGACCTCGCAGGACAACAGCAAGCGCACCGTCACGCTGTGGCTCGTGGGAGCGGACACGAACGATGACCTGCGCACCTACCTCACCACCACGTTCAAGCAGAAGACCGGCGCCACGCTCAAGATCGAGGAGCAGACGTGGGGTGACATCGTCACCAAGCTGACCACCTCGCTCCCCGACGCGAACAACACGCCGGACGTCACCGAGATCGGCAACACCCAGGCGCCGACCTTCACCAACGTGGGCGCCTTCGCGGACGTGTCCGACCTCTACGAGGAGCTCGGCGGCGACAAGCTGCTCCCGTCGTTCGTCGAGGTCGGGTCGGTGGACGGCAAGAAGTACGCGCTGCCCTACTACTTCGGCTCGCGCTACATGTTCGCCCGGGCCGACGTCTGGAAGGAGGCGGGCGTCAACCAGCCCACGACGCTCGACGAGTTCAACACCGCGGTCAAGGAGATCACCGCGAAGAACCCGCGTGACATCAAGAACTTCAGCGGCTTCTTCCTCGGTGGCCAGGACTGGCGCAACGGCATCTCCTGGATCTTCGCGAACGGCGGCGACCTCGCCAAGAAGGAGAACGGGCAGTGGGTCTCCACGCTGTCCGATCCGAACACGCTCAAGGGCCTCGCCCAGCTGCAGGACATCTACCGCAACGCCTCCAAGGCCCCGGCGGACGCCAAGGACGCGACGCCGTGGCTCTACATCAACGACACCGACGAGATTCTCGACGAGACAGGCAAGCCCGCAGGCAAGACGAGTCTCGCCGCAGCCACGATCATGGCGCCCGGCTGGGCCCACTGGTCGATCGGCGACCTCAAGGAGAAGGACGGCAAGCCGGTCCGCGAGTGGAACGACAAGAAGTTCAGCGCCTTCGTCCTGCCCGGCAACGACGGCAAGCCGGCTCCGGTCTTCGCGGGCGGCTCCAACATCGGGATCTCGGCCAAGAGCAAGAACCAGGACCTGGCCCGCGAGCTGCTCAAGATCATCTTCAGCGCCGACTACCAGCAGATGCTCGGCAAGG
>DASUQN010000118.1:0-7034 GCA_036280515.1 Intrasporangium sp.
GACGCGACCAGACTTCAGACCTGAAGAAAGGTTGTGCCCGCAATGTCTTCTGCGAGCGTGCAACACACAAACAGCAAACGTTGACCATCACCAACAGTAGTCGTACGGCGGGGATTCACCCAATCCTGGCCGCGCGGGCCAGAGCCGCGAGGGCCTGGCTGAAGCACTGTTCTGGCGGGTTGACCAGTCCGGCCCCCACCTGACCCACGCCGGCAACTCGGCCTGCCATGCCGGTGTTGATCTGCGGGAGCACCGCGGTCCGGGCCACCGCAGCCACGTCGATGCCCGTCGGCGTCCCGCGGAACTCGAGGATCGGCACCTGGTAGGCCGGGTGCTCGCCGACGGTGATCTCATACATGGTCTGGGTCGCCCGCAGTGCGAACGGCACGTCCCCACCGACGAACCGGACGATCGCCGGCGCCGCTGCCATCGCGAACCCGCCGATGCCCGCCGTCTCGGTGATGGCGGAGTCGCCGATGTCGGGGTTGGCGTCCTCCGGGCCGTACGACCCGAGAAACAGCCCCTCCGGCGTCTGCGCCGGGCCGACGAACCATTCGTCACCGGTCCCCGACACGCGCACCCCGAAGTCGGTCCCGTTACGCGCCATGGTGGTCACCACCGTCGACCCCGAGATCCCATGTGCCGCAAGCGTCGCCAACTTGCATGCAGGCATCCCGAGGTTGAGGAAGAAGTGCTCGTTCGCACCCGAGAAGCGCACCGCCTCCGCAACGTCCGACGCGGCAGCGTCAGCCGTGATCAGCGTGGGCAACAGCTCACGCAGGAGCATGAGGGACCCGGCCCGGTTGCGGTTGTGGCCCTCGTCGCCCATCTGGAGCATCTGGGCGACGATCGCCTTGACGTCGATGGGTCCCGCGGACTCCACCCGCGCCCGAATCGCCTGCCGCAGCAAAGGCCCCAGCACTGAGTTCATCCAGTGCAGACGGTCGATCACCTCGGGTCCATAGGCGCCGTACCGCAGCACCTTGCCGAGCCCCTCGTTGAGCGAGCACCACGACGTGTTGCCGTGCACCTCGTCACGCAGCTCGTAGAGCCACATCGACGGACTGATGACGCCCGCCATCGGACCCACGGCGTCCCGGTGGTGGCACGGCTCGAGCGTGATGCCGTCACCCTTCTCGAGCCTGGTCTCCGCCTCCTCGGGCGTGTCCGCGAGCCCCTCGAAGAGCATCGCCCCGATCAACGCACCCTTGAGCGGGCCCGATGCACGGGCGAACTCGATGGGTGGGCCGGCGTGCAGGAACGTGCCCTTCTCGAGGCCGAGCGCCTCGCTGGCGGGGCGGACGTCGACGAAGTCGGCACCCGCAGCCACCATTCGCTCGAACGCCAGCTGGTTGGCCTTCTCGCGGCGCGGGTCGGCGAGGACGGCCGCGAGGTCGCGCTCCGTCCCCTGCAGCGGGGGCTGCCAGGCCGTCTCGGTAACCGGAACCGCCTGCGCCCGAATCGACTCCGCGAAGAGCGCCACGCCGGCGGTCGCGATCGTCAGATCCGCCGACAGGAGGCCGTTCAGCTCCCCGGAGCGGCCTCCGTCGCGCACGCTCTCCACGATGCCGTATGCCGCTGGGCTCGCTCCCGACTCCGGCGCGGCGGGTGCGTGGCCGAGTAGGGAGACGGCGCGCCGGGTGGCCGCCGCGTTGGACAGGAACACCGACGCGCCGGCGTCGCGAAGCGCGGTTGCGCTGCGGACGAGCCCCTGCGGGTCCCCCTCGGTGCCGCTGATGGACACGACCACGGGGAGCGTGCGCCCGTCCGCCTCCGCCGTGGCCCGGGCCACACGGATCGCCAGCGCGAGCTCGGGTGCCGGGTCGGGGTGCGCGCCGTGACCGAGCACGAGGTCGAGGAGCAGCACGCCACACGTGGGGTCGGCGGCCTCGGCGGCGATGCGCTCGAGTCGCAGGGAGGGGTCGATCATCGGGTGCGCGCGGCCCTGCGTCATCGAGTCGTCGCCGAAGTCGATGACGACGTGGCCTCCGTCGCGCAGGTCCGGACCGAGGGCCAGGTCCGGCCGGAGCGGGGTGTTGGACCGGATGTCGCCGAGCGTCTCCCCCGCCACGAGCATCGCCTCGTCGGCCAGCGTGCCGCCGCAGAAGAGGCCCCTCAGCGACGGCCCCGTCGCCGCCGGTTGCACCGACTCCCAGTGCGGCCACTCGATCTCGCTGCCCGCGTCGCCGAGAGCGGTGATCACCGACGTGGTGAGGTCCGGCTTCCCAGCCCCGAGCGTGGCCCAGTGGACCGGCTTGCCGAGCCCAGCGGCATACGACTGGATGTCTGACAGCACCTCAGCGGCAGGAGGCTTGGAGACGACGACGATGCTCTCGGTGGCGGCGTCGCCGGCGAGCGCGGCGAGGGCCTGCTTGGTGGAGCGGCCGGCGACGGCGGCGGACAGGTCGCGGCCACCGACGCCGAGGACGTGGCTGACGCCCTTGCCCGCGGCGTCGAGCAGGCACATGACCTGCTGCGCGCCGGTGCCGGAGGCCGCGACGACGCCGACGGATCCGGGGCGGACGACGTTCGCGAAGCCGAGGCCGACCCCGCCGACGACCGCCGTCCCGCAGTCGGGCCCCATGACGAGCACGCCCCGTTCGGCGGCGAGGTCCTTGAGCCGCACCTCGTCCTCGATGGGCACGTTGTCGGAGAAGATCATGACGCTCACGCCGGCGTTGATCGCATCCAGCGCCTCGGTCGTCGCGTGCTGGCCCGGCACCGCGACGAGGGCAAGGTTGGCGTCGGCCAGGCGGACGGCCCCGCCGAGGGTGCGCGGCGCCGGCGCCTCGCCGAAGCCGCCCGACTGGGCGGCTGCCGAACGCAGCCCCGCGAGCGCCTCGTCGAGGGCAGCTTGGCCCGCGGCGATTCCGGGCTCGTCCCCGCGGATCGCGATGACCAGATCGTTGGGACCGGCTTCTGGCACGTCGAAGCCCATGCCTCGGATGACGTCGAGGTTGAGCTCGGTGGCCATGGCGACCTGCGCCGCTTCCACGCCGGGGGCGGCTGCGACGGAGCGCGACACCTGCATGAGGCTCACGGAGTCGTGGTAGGCACCGGTGCGGATCTCGACCTGGTCAGCCATGGAGGACACCTTCCTGAGTCGTTGCGTGCGGGGACAGGCGCTCGGCGAGGGCGCGGTGGACGCCGATGATCCCGGAGACGAGGTCGCGGCCCGAGGAGTGGCCGATGGCGAGGACGCGCTCGACGAGCCGTGGGTCAACCAACCGGAACCAGTCGTCGAATGGCGCGGAATCGGGGGGTATTGGCCCGGACTTCCGGTTGGTTGACCCATGGACGGCCTCGACGAGCGTGACGACCTCGGGGACGGCGTAGCCCTCCGCCGCGGCGCGCAGGAGCGCGGCCGAGATCGAGGTGGTCCGGGTCAGCAGTGGACGCAGCTGTGAGGCGATCCGCCCGACGGCGTCGAGCCGACCGGCCGAGCGCAGGGCGAGCAGCACGCCGGCCACAGCGTCGTCGCCGCTCGGTGTGAGGCCTGCCCCGGCCCCGATGAGGCCCCGGAGGTGGGGGGCGACGGGTCGGCCGGCGAGTGCGGCAGCAGCCAGGTCTCGCGCCAGATCAGTGAGAGCCAGGTCGCCTGGGTCGAGCCGGGAGGCGCAAGAGCTGTTCACTCGATTGGGGAGCGTATGGGCGAAAATGCTGTTCACTCGATCGGGGTTCGGGGCCGAGGTGACGCGGGCCGGATGATGCACGCGTGCCGCCACGACATCGGCGCTCGGCAGTCGCACCCGACCAGCGCCGACCGCGACGGTATCGCCGGGAATGACCCCCCAGCGGATCTCCGCCGATGACGCCGCCAGGCGCAGGCTGATCGGCTGCAGCAGGGCCTCGCGCGCGAGCAGTGCCAGCACCGCGTCGTGCTCGCCGAGGTCGAGGTAGACGCAGGTCGGGAAGGCACCGAGCACCCGCGCCTGACGCAGAGGGCCCGTAACGGCCTCGAGGACGAGCGATGACACGGCCGCGGGCCACTGTGGTCGTGCGGCAGCGGTCAGCACGCGCTCTCCTTCCGTCCAGCCGAATCGATGACCGACGCTACCTAGGCAGGTTAGGGTGCGCTCATGGTGAATGTTGCCAACGATGCTGGCTTCATCGACAGTGACTTGCCAGTGGAGTCAGCTGCGGAGCTCGCTCTGGTCAAGGAGCAGCTCGACCGACAGACGGCTGCGCTGCACCGCCTCGAGGATGCCGACCGGGCCCTCGTCCAGATCGTCCTCACCGGCGGCACCCTCGACGAGCTCTGCGAACGCGTCGTCTCCTTCCTCGACCCGATGTCGCGTGCGGCCGCGATGGTGACGACGACCGATGGTCGGGTCGTGGCCCGTGCGGGCGCGCCGGACGAGCTGGCCCGGGCCGAGACCCTGCCCTGCTTCGACCGGTCCGGGCGGTTCCTCGTCGAGTCCGAGCCGATGGGCCCCCGTGACGACGGCGCGGACGCGGACCGTGCGGCGGTGCGGATCATCGCCGGTCAGCTCGACCACGGTGTCATCGTGGCCTCCTCGAGTCACCGGAACCTCACGGAGGATGATGTCCGCCTGCTGGAGCGCGCGGCCACCGTCGCGGCCCTCGCCATCACCAAGGACCAGGCGGTCGCGGCGGTCGAGAGCAAGTACCGCGCCGAGTTCCTGCGCGATGCCCTCTCAGGTCGGGCCGGGACGCCCATCGACGCCGTCTCCCACGCCGCCTCCCTCGGCTGGGACATCGACCGACCCATGGTGGTCGTCGTGGCTGAGACGGACGAGGACGACGACCGGACCGAGCGCGACCGGGACGAGATCCGTTTCCTCCAGCAGCGCTTCGCCCGGGCGTGGACGCACGCCGTCGGGGTCCGCGACCCGAGCTCGCCGGTTGTCGGCTTCAGCCGAGAGGTCGTGGCCCTCATCGCCGTGCCCGGGTCCGCTGACACCGAGCGCGTCATGCGCACCGTTGGCGACCTCGTCCGGGTCGTCCGCGGCGACGGCGGTGGTGGGCGGCGCAGCTTCTCCGCGGGCGTCTCACGGACGATCACCTCACCGGAGCAGCTCCCGCAGGCCTATGACGAGGCGCTCTCAGCCGTCTCGGTCGGTCGCCAGATGCAGGGCGACGGCGCGCTCGCGCATGTCGACGGCCTCGGCATCTATCGGTTGCTGGCCCTGATTCCCGACGGGGAGGATCTGCGCCGCTTCGTCCGGGAATCGCTGGGCGAGCTGGCCACGGACGACCAGCCGGAGTACGCCGACCTGCGCCAGACGCTCAGCATCCTCATCGACACGAACATGAACGTCGCCGAGACGGCGCGTCTCCTCTTCTTCCACTACAACACGCTTCGCTACCGGATCGGCAAGCTCGAGAAGATGCTCGGGCCCTTCACCTCCGACCCGGAGCTGCGCCTCACGCTGGCCCTCGCGCTCAAGGTTCACCAGATGCGCGGCCTGTGACCCGTCGAGCGTGCACTTCGCGTCACCCGCCCCGGGTCGAGTGTGCAGTTCGCGCCACACTCGCCCGGTCGAGTGTGCAGTTCGCGACGAGGTGCGACGGCGGGTACTGCCCACTCGACGAGGAGCCAGCTCCACGGGGCGGCTGGTACTGCACACTCGACGGGGAGCCAGCGCAAGACCAGCGGGCGTATGCCGCTGGGCCGGCTCAGCGGCCTACCGGACGCTCCGCCGTGGCGGGCCGTGGATAGGTCACCTTTGACAAGGAACGGGACCAACTCGTTATCAGTAAATGCCGAACGCCCACCCCGCGGATGGGGGTAGTTTTCGCCCAATCCCGCCGTGGGAGTGAGCCGGGTCGCAGTAGGTGACCGGCCGCAAATCGCTGAGGAGTCTTCAATGGCTTTGGGCTGGAAACTGCACGGGGACGGCAAGACGATGGGCCCCGACGACGTCGTCGCCCCCGACGAACGTCTCTCGTGGGGCAAGACGGTCGGGCTCGGTGCCCAGCACGTCGTAGCGATGTTCGGTGCGACGTTCGTCTTCCCGATCGTCATGGGCCTCAACCCGCAGCTCGCGATCATGATGAGCGGTATCGCGACGATCATCTTCCTGCTCATCGTCAACGGGAAGGTACCGAGCTACCTTGGCACGTCCGCCAGCTTCGTCGGCGGTGTCGCGGCCATCCGGGCGCAGGGCGGTGACTCGTCCGAGGTGACCGGCGCGATCCTCGTCGCCGGCCTCGTGCTGGCGGCCGTCGGCCTGCTCATCCACTTCATGGGCTCGGGGGTGCTGCACCGCGTGCTGCCGCCCGTCGTCACCGGCGCGGTGGTCATGCTCATCGGCTTCAACCTGGCCCCCGTCGTCGCCGGCATCTACTGGCCGCAGGACCAGTGGGTGGCGATTCTCGTCATGCTCTTCACGATCGTCTGCGCGGTTGCGTTCCGGGGCTTCGTCTCGCGCATCGCCGTCTTCCTCGCCCTCGTCTTCGGCTTCGTGCTCTCGTGGGTCCTCGACAAGACCGTCGGCATGCTCACCTCGCCACTGCCCGGTGCCACCCAGGCGACAGAGCACTTCCGCACGAACTTCGACGCGGTCGGAGCGGCGTCCTGGATCGGCTTCCCGCCCGAGACCATGGTGGCCGCAGACGGCAAGGAGGTCGTGGGCTGGCACACGCCGAGCTTCTCGATTGCCGCGATCCTGCTCGTCCTGCCCGCCGTCATCGCCCTCATCGCGGAGAACACCGGCCACGTCAAGGCGGTCGCCGAGATGACTGGCCACGATCTCGACCCCTACATGGGCCGCGCGATCGCCGCCGACGGTGTCGGCACGGCGCTCGCCTCCTCGGTCGGTGGCTCGCCGACGACGACCTATGCCGAGAACATCGGCGTCATGGCCGCGACGAGGGTCTACTCGACGGCCGCCTACTACGTCGCTGCGATCGTGGCGATTCTCTTCGGGCTCTCGCCGAAGTTCGGCGCCCTCGTCGCGGCCGTGCCCGGCGGCGTCCTCGGCGGCATCACCGTCGTGCTCTACGGCATGATCGGCCTGCTCGGCGCCAAGATCTGGAAGGAGAACGGCGTCGACTTCGGCAACCCGATC
>DASUQN010000119.1:0-3424 GCA_036280515.1 Intrasporangium sp.
GCAGCGCCGCATGAGTGACGGATCGGTGGCGGTGCCGGACCGGCCGACCCTCGAGGAGGTCGCCCGGCTGGCCGGCGTGTCGCGGGCCACGGTGTCGCGCGTCATCAACTCGTCCCCGAAGGTCAGTCGCGAGGTCCAGACAGCCGTCGAGGCTGCGATCAGCGAGCTGAACTATGTGCCGAACCGGGCGGCTCGATCGCTCGTCGCGCGGGCGACGATGTCGATCGCCCTCGTCGTGCCCGAGGACGCCCACCGGTTCTTCGGGGACCCGTACTTCGCCGACATCGTCCAGGGCATCAGCGACCGGTTGGACGACAGCGACTACGTCCTCAACCTGCAGCTGGCTCACCCCAGCTCACCCTCGGAGAAGACCCGCCGTTACCTGCTCGGCGGCAACGTGGACGGCGCCCTCGTCGTCTCGCACCACTCGGGCGACCATTTCCTCGCCTCGCTCGGCCAGTCGCTCCCGGTCGTCTTCGGTGGTCGGCCGATGGACGCGGAAGGCGTCCCTGGGCGCCCCACCGACTACTACGTCGACGTCGACAACCATCTCGGGGCGATGCAGGGCACCCGGCACCTCATCGAGTCAGGACGTCGGGCCATCGCCACGATCACCGGTCCCAGCGACATGCCGGCTGCAGTCGACCGGGAGCAGGGCTGGCGGGATGCGCTGCGTGAGGCAGGGATCTCCGACGAGCGCATCGCCCACGCCGACTTCAGCGAGGAGGGCGGTGCCCGGGCGACAGCAGAGCTGCTCGACCGCCATCCCGACGTCGACGCGATCTTCGTCGCCAGCGACCTCATGGCCAGCGGAGCCCTGACCACCCTCGCCGAGCGTGGGCGTGCCGTGCCCCGAGACGTCGCGGTCGTCGGCTACGACAACAGCCGATACGCGACCCGCGGGCCGGTCCAGCTCACGACCGTCGCGCAGCCGACCAGACGGATGGGGATCGTCATGGCCGACACGCTGCTGCGCCTCCTCGCCGGGGAGAAGCCGCACCGGGTGTCGCTGTTGCCGACGGAGCTGATCCGGCGCGACTCCGCCTGAGGGCCCTCAGGGACTCCTGCGATCGGAAGCGGTCGTGCCGGGGCGCTTACCGTAAGCAGCCAGGAACACCCGGACACCTTCGTCGGCGTAGCGGTTGAGGTAACGCGGACTGAAGGGCCGGGTACGGCTGGTGAACATCGCCTCGTTGAGGGGCACCGACAGGATCAGGTAGTTCAGCATCTGCGCCGCGACCAGCGGGTCGGGAGCGTCGAGGACACCGCGGTCGACGAGCCTGTCGATCTGACCGGCCAAGGTGAGGTGACCACGTTGTGGGCCGCTGCGGTGCCAGGTGCGCGCCAGGTCCGGGAAGCGATGGGCCTCGGCGACGATCATCCGCCGCATCTGGACCAGATGGGGTTGGGTGACGAGCGCGACGTGGCGGCGGGCGAAGTCTCGGAGGTCCCTCTCGATGTCCGTACTGGCGCCCAGCTGGTCGACCAGAGTCAGGGAGGCCGCCTTGGCCCCGTCGATGGCATCAGTGATCACGGCGGCGAACAGGGTCTGCTTGTCGGAGAAGTGCTTGTAGATCGTCACTTTCGACACGTCGGCAGCGGCAGCGACGTCGTCCATGCTGGTGCCGGCATAGCCCTTTTGCAGGAACAACTGGCGGCCAGCGTGCAGGATCGCCTGCCGCTTGCGCATGCTGCGGCTGACGACCAGTGGCCGCCTCGGGTCCGTCGACGGGCTCACGACTGCCTCCTGAAACGTTCGAAGTGTACTGGACAGTTCAGTTGATGGCGCCTACCATTCTGTACTGAACAGTTTAGTTCATCACGAAGGAGGTCGGCCGGGATGAACCTCACGAGCGGGGCCACCGTCACGTCGCGCGACGGGACAGTCATTGCGTACGAGCGGACCGGCCAGGGACCCGCGTTGATCCTGGTCGATGCCGCAGGCCACTACCGCGAGTTCACGTCCTTCGCAGGCCTCATCGAGCTGCTCGCCCCAGAGTTCACCGTGTATCACTACGACCGTCGCGGTCGCGGTGCGAGCACCGACACCCAGCCGTACGCCGTTGCACGCGAGGTCGACGACGTGGCGGCGCTCATCGACGCGGCTGGTGGATCCGCCTTCGTGTATGCGTTCTCGTCCGGCGGCCTGCTCGCGCTGCACGCTGCCAACGCACGTCTGCCCATCGACCGGATGGCCCTGCTCGAACCCCCTCTCGACCAGGACGAGGACCGCGCCGGGCAGCGCCTCTTCACGTCCGAGCTCGCCAGCCTCATCGCTGCCGGCCAGCCAGCACAGGCGGTGGAGTTCTACCTGACCGGCATCGGTGTCCCCGGCGACATCATTGAGGGCATGCGTGGGTCCGCGCCCTGGTCGGCAATGGAGAGGGCCGCGCCCACCCTCGTCTACGACTGCAGGATCAGTGAGGCCACCTCGTTCGACGTGCTGACCTCGGTGGTCGTGCCGACGCTCGTCCTCGACAGCGAGGGGAGCAGTGACGACCTGACCGGAATGGCTGCCACGGTGGCCGGTGCACTCCCCAACGGCTCCCACCGCAGCCTGCCCGGTGCCTGGCACGGAGTGCCTGACCACGTCCTCGCACCGGCACTGATCGACTTCTTCAGGTGATCGCCCGTCCACGGGGCATACGTCAGGCCCGGCTCCAAGGAACCGGGCCCTGACGTCGTGGCGTCGAGGCAGCTGCCGTCAGGCGGGGACGACCTCGAACTTCAGGGTCGCCGCCACGTCGGCGTGCAGCCGGACTGTCGCCTCATAGGAGCCGAGCGACTTCACGGCCTGCCTGACCTCGATCTTGCGCTTGTCCAGCTCCGGCCCGCCAGCGGCCTTGACCGCCTCGGCGATGTCGCCGTTGCTCACGGCACCGAACAGCCGGCCGGACTGGCCGGCCTTGGCGGCCACCTTCACCAGCATGGCCTCGATCCGACCCTTGACGGACTTGGCCTGCTCGATGTCGTTGATGGCGCGGGCCTCGCGGCCCTTGGTCAGGGCGTCGACCTGCTTCTGGCCACCCTTGGTCCACGGCGTGGCGAGGCCTCGGGGCAGCAGGTAGTTGCGGCCGTAGCCGTCCTTGACCTCGACGACGTCACCGGCGGCTCCGAGGCCGGTGACCTCGTGCGTCAGAATCAACTTCATTGGTATGTTCCTCTCTCGAGCGGACGGGCTCAGCGAGCCGAGCTCGAGTAGGGCAGCAGGGCCATCTCGCGGGCGTTCTTCACGGCCGTGGCGATGAGGCGCTGCTCCTGGACGGACACACCGGTCACCCGGCGAGCGCGGATCTTGCCGCGGTCGGAGATGAACTTGCGCAGCAGCGCGGTGTCCTTGTAGTCGATGTTCTCGACCTTCGCCGCCTTCAGCGGGTTGGCCTTCTTCTTGGGCTTGCGCACAACGGGCTTGGCCATCGTGGTG